>NZ_BAAHAR010000013.1:0-140948 GCF_054777395.1 Nocardiopsis oceani | reverse complement strand
CGATCTCTCCGGTTCTGGCGAATCTGTTTTTGCATTATGCCTTTGATGCGTGGATGGCTCGGAGTTTTCCGGGGGTCACGTTTGAGAGGTATGTGGATGATGTGGTGGTGCACTGTGCCAGTGAGCAACAGGCCCGCCATGTTCTCCAGGCGATCAAGGGCAGGATGGGCGAGGTCGGGCTGGAGCTGCATCCGGATAAGACGAAGGTGGTGTACTGCAAGGACGAGGACCGTACGGGGGATTGCCCCGATGTCGAGTTCACGTTCTTGGGGTTCACGTTTCGTCAGAGGGCGTCGATGCGGCGGGATGGGAGTCTCTTCCTGTCGTTTGCGCCCGCGGTCAGTAAACAGGCTCTGAAGAGGATGAGTGCTCAGGTGCGGTCCTGGAGGCTGCACCATCGGACTGGCCATAGTTCGGAAGATCTCGCGCGGAAGATCAATCCGATCGTGCGGGGGTGGATGAGCTATTACGGGGCTTTCAATAAGTGGGAGTTGTTTCCTCTTCTGAAGCGTATCAATGCCTACTTGATGCGTTGGATGCGTAATAAGTACGAGCGGTCGAGGGGTGCGAAGAAAGCTCAGCGTGTGTGGGATGAGGGTGTGAGAAGGCAGCCTCGTTATTTCGCGCAGTGGGAGTGGACGGTGCACGCTCCTCGTTCCTGGTGATCAGGGTGATAAGAGCCGTATGACGGGAGACTGTCACGTACGGATCTGTGAGGGCCGGGGGGTGAGATTCCCCCCGGCTACTCGGCGGGGACGGGTGGTTGAGGTCTGCGCGGTCCCGGCCTTCGGCCGGACCCCAACGGCACAAGCACGGCCTGGCGGCCGTCGATGGCCACTTCGCCGGAGCGTTGACGGTTGGGGGTGTCGCGGCTGGTCATGGTGTGTGGCGGACCCCTGCTGGCGGGTGGGGGCTGGTGTTTGGGGGTCGGCTGGTGTCTGGGTGTGGGTGAACCCCCCTGTTGGAGGCAAAAACAGGGGTGAGCGTGCTTCTAGGACCAGGTCTCACCCCCCGGCCCCCGGGGTGGCGAGGGCTCGGGGCCAGGGGTCAGGTGTCGGTGCGGGGGCGGGTTCTGGCCATGCGCGGGTAGAGACCCGGCAGTACAGGGGGCTGACCTGGGGGGTTAGTGGGTGGTCGATTACGGGTTCGGGGGTGGGGCTGGATCCCCATCCGGGTCCGAGGCCCCACCCTGGTTTCCGGTGCGGCCTCGGTTTCGCCCCGACCACATGCGGCGGTCCTGGCGTACCGACCACCGGTGCTTGATCTGGTTGTGGGTCGCGCACAGCGGCTGGATATTGGTGGCGCTGGTGGTGCCGCCCTGCCAGAACTCCACGATGTGATCGGCCTGGGTCCAGGGCAGGGGTACGTCGCACCCGTACTGCCACGCGCAGCTGGTGTGGCCGTGGAAGGCGGCCGCCCGGATCTTGGGCGGTGCCAGTCGGCACGAGCGGCCCACGTCCAGGACCTGGCCGTTCTTCTGCTCCACCACCAGGCGGCGGATCCAGCTTTGGCCGAGGAGTTCGCGCACTACCGAGATGGGCACGACCTGTCCGGTCTCCGTGGTGGCCGGACCTGCGTCCTCGGCTTCCTCGTCCCCGGCCAGGGACGTGGCGGGCACGGTGATGTTGATCAACGCCGTGGCCGTGGTGGGGGTGTCGCACCCCTGGTGGGACTGGGCGAAGCCCAGGGCGGCCATGAGGGCGTCGTAGGTGCGCTCGTACTTGGACAGCCCGTCCTGGGGGTGGAAGGGCACCTGGTAGTTGTCCAACGCGACCTGGATCCGCAGGGCATCGGCGGGCGAGCCCCACACCTGGAACAGGAACGTGCGGTCGAAGGTGGTGACCAGTTGGGCACCCCGGGCGGCGTGGGCGGCGGCGTGGTCCTTTTCCACCTTGTTGGGGTTGAGTCGCATGCACAGCTGGTGGGCGAAGTGGGTGATCTGGCCCACCGACATGTTCGGGCGTGATTCCTTGAAGTCCAGGATTCCGCATTCCATTTTCGCGCGGAACAGTTCCGGGTCGGGGTGGTCGCCCTTTTCCCTTTTCTCCACCCCGGCCTCGGCGCCCTTGATGACCGCTGCGGCTTCACCCACCGACAGGGCCCCGGAGTGCAACGCCTCCAGAGTGGGGGCCATTTCCTGGCGGAATTCGGCGCGCGCGATCAGGGCCAGGTCGTTGGCCTGGGCGGCCGCGATCCCGAAGGCGTGGCGCAGCCACGCCTCCAGGTTCCTCTGTCCGCCCTGTTCCAGCAGCTGGCCGGTGGCTTCGAGTTGGGCCAGCCGTGCGGCCATGGAGACTTTGATCTGGTCGAGGTGTTCCCACACGCGGGTGGCCTGGTCCAGCACTTCACCCGCCGCTCCCGGGGGCACGTCGCGGTCGAAGAACGCTGTGGTCTCGTCCCGAGCAGCGACCACCGCGGTATCCACCGCGGTATCCACCGGGGTGTGCCCGGTGGGGGTGGGTGCTTCGGGAGAGATCGTCATTCTTCTATTGTAAGCGAAAGGGTCGAATAAAGGAAGTATTATCGCTGGTTCGTGCTGAATTCATGACTTTCGTCAGGGGTGCCCCCTGACTTTCTTCGGGCTCCCAGTTCAGGCCACCTGGTGTGGTGTTTATGACCACCTGGAATTCCAGGTCGCTCATAGGGGATGATCTTGCCCCTGTCTCCACTCTCGAGGGCCGAGGGTGGAGCTGGGGGCAAGATCATCGGGGAAAAAGGCCGCCCGTTGCGGTTCGCCGCACACATTGACCGGCCGCGACACCCCCAGCCGTCAACGCTCCGGTGGAGTGGCCGCTGACGGCCGCTAGGCCGTGCTTGTGCTGTTGGGGTTCGGCCGAAGGCCGGACCATCGCCTCCCCGACCACACGTCCCCCGTTTCCTGATAGCCGCCAACCCGCCGTCGCAGCGAAGCGGGTCAAGGTGGAGCGCCAATGACGCGCGAAGCGCTCGATGGCGACGACCTTGAGGCGCGCAGCGGAGACGGCCACCATCAAGCGGCAGGAAAAGGGGAGACCACCCGCGCTGGAGCCACCAGGCCACAGATTCAACCCGGCCGAGCAGGCTCACCGGCTCACGAGCAGGCTCACCGTCTCAAGGGCTCAAGAAATGTGCCCGCCTCAAGAGCCGTGCCCTTCCTGAAGGCAGTGCACAGCCCAAGGGAGTGGCCCCTAGGAGCGGGGATCGCCGCTGCCGGAGCCCGGTTCGTTGTCCACAGGCGGCCCCGAAAGTCGTGGGGAAGTCATAGGCTCGGGAGTCATCACCCGTCCGTCTAACCGCCTGGGGGCACCTGCGTCATGGCCGACTCCTTCGCTCATCTGCACGTCCACACCGAGTACTCGATGCTCGACGGTGCGGCCAAGCTGAAGCCCCTCTTCCAAGAGGCTGCCCGGTTGGAGATGCCTGCCGTGGCGATGACCGACCACGGCAACATGTTCGGCGCCTACGAGTTCTTCCAGCAGTCGCAGGGCTCGGGCGTCAAGCCCATCATCGGGATCGAGGCCTACGTGGCCCCGGAGTCGCGCTTCCACAAGAAGCGGGTGTTCTGGGGGCGCTCCAACACCTCCGACGATGCCACAGCTGAGGGCGGCAAGGACATCTCCGGCGGCGGCCGGTACCTGCACATGACCATGCTGGCCGAGAACGAGCAGGGGCTGCGCAACCTGTTCAAGATGTCGTCGCTGGCCTCCTCCGAGGGCTACTACATGAAGCCCCGGATGGACCTGGACTTGATGTCGCAGTACAGCGAGGGCGTGATCGTCTCCACCGGGTGCCCTTCGGGCGGGGTGCAGACCCGGCTGCGGTTGGGGCAGGAGAAGGAGGCCATCGACTACGCCGCGGGGCTGCAGGACATCTTCGGCAAGGAGAACGTCTTCCTGGAGTTGATGGACCACGGTGTGCCCATCGAGAAGGAGGTCCGGGACGGTCTGCTCAAGGTGGGCCGGGAGTTGGATATCCCGCCGCTGGTGACCAACGACTCGCACTATGTCTACGAGTCCCAGGCCTCGGCGCACGATGCGCTCTTGGCTGTGGGGGTGGGCAAGAACCTGGATGATCCGACCCGGTTCCGGTTCAACGGGTCGGGTTATTACCTCAAGACCGCTGACGAGATGCGTGGGCTGCTCAACTTCGACCAGTGGGCGCAGGGGTGCAAGAACACGCTGCTGATCGCGGAGCGGATCGACCCGCACGCCTACGACAACGTGTTCGCGCACCGGGACCTGATGCCGGTCTACCCGGTGCCCGAGGGGGAGACCCAGTCCTCCTGGCTGGCCAAGGAAGTGGAACGCCGCATCCCCGTGCGTTACCCGGACGGGGCCTCCGAGGAGGCGCGCAGCCGGATCGAGTACGAGCTGGGCATCATCAACACGATGGGTTTTCCGGCCTACTTCCTCGTGGTGGCCGACATCTGCAACTACGCGCGGGAGCAGGGGATCGCGCTCGGCCCCGGCCGCGGTTCGGCCGCCGGATCGATGATCGCCTACATGCTGGGCATCACCGACCTTGACCCCCTGGCCCACGGTCTGCTGTTCGAGCGCTTCCTCAACCCCGAGCGCGTGTCCATGCCCGATGTCGACCTGGACTTCGACGAGCGCAGGCGCGGGGAGATGATCGAGTACGTCACCCGCCTGTACGGCGAGGAGCGGGTGGCGCAGATCCTGACCTTCGGCACCATCAAGGCCAAGGCGGCCATCAAGGACTCCACCCGCATCCTGGGCATGCCCTACTCCACGGGTGACCAGATCACCAAGGCCTTCCCGGCACCGGTGGGCGGTAACGAGATCCCGCTGGACGCGGTGTACAACACCGACCACGAGCGCTACGGCGAGACCACGGAACTGCGCGGTCTGATGGACAGTGATCCGCAGGTCAGCAAGGTGATGGAAACCGCGCGAGGTATCGAGGGCCTGACCCGCGGTACCGGTGTGCACGCGGCCGGGGTGATCCTGTCCAAGGAGCCGTTGCTGGACGTGATCCCGCTGCACAAGCGTGATTCCGACGGGGCCATGATCACCGGTTTTCCCTATCCTCAGTGCGAGGACATGGGTCTGCTCAAGATGGACTTCCTGGGTCTGCGCAACCTGACGATCATGGATGACGCGGTCAAGAGCATCAAGCAGGCCGAGGGCGTCGACATCGACCTCGGAAAGCTGCCGCTGGACGACCCGAAGACCTATAAGCTCCTGGCCCGGGGTGACACGCTCGGCGTCTTCCAGCTGGACGGCGGCGCGATGCGCAACCTGCTCAAGCGGATGGAGCCGAGGTCCTTCGGGGACATCACCGCCGTGCTCTCGCTGTACCGGCCGGGCCCGATGGCGGCCAACGCGCACAACGACTACGCGGACCGCTCGAACGGGCGCCAGGACGTCACCGCCATCCACCCCGAACTCAAGGAAGCCCTGGACGGCATCCTCGGTGAGACGTACCACCTGATCGTCTACCAGGAGCAGATCATGGCGATCGCCCAGCAGCTGGCCGGGTACAGCCTGGGCGGGGCGGACCTGATGCGCCGGGCGATGGGCAAGAAGAAGAAGGAGGCCCTGGAGAAGGAGTACGAGAAGTTCTCCGCCGGCATGATCGAGAAGGGCTTCTCCCGGGAGTCCATGCAGGCGATCTGGGACGTCATGCTCCCGTTCGCGGGCTACGCCTTCAACAAGTCCCACGCCGCGGGATACGCCCTCGTCGCGTACTGGACGGCGTACCTGAAGGCGAACTACCCGGCCGCGTACATGGCCGCGCTGCTGACCTCGGTCAGTGACGACAAGGACAAGATGGCGGTCTACCTGGCGGAGTGCCGCACCCAGGGCATCAAGGTGCTGCCCCCCGACGTCAACGAGTCCGGCCTGCGCTTCACCCCGGTGGGCAAGGACATCCGCTTCGGCATGGGCGCGGTGCGCAACGTGGGCGCCAACGTGGTCAACTCCATCGTCAAGACCCGGGGGGAGAAGGGCAAGTTCTCCTCCTTCACCGATTTCCTGGGCAAGATCGAGCTGGCTGCCTGCAATAAGCGGGTGGTGGAGTCACTGGTCAAGGCGGGCGGGTTCGATTCGCTGGGCCAGCCCCGCAGGGAGCTGTACCGCCACCACGAGACCGCGGTCGAGGGGATGATCAGCTCCAAGAAGCAGGAGGCCCACGGTCAGTTCGACCTGTTCGGTGGTGGGGACGACGACGGCGACTCCTCCCCGATCGGGTTGAACATCCAGTGGGGTGATGAGGAGTGGGACCGCAAGACCAAGCTGGCCTTCGAGCGGGAGATGCTGGGGCTGTACGTGTCCAGTCACCCGTTGGCGGGGGCCGAGCGGGTGCTGGCCCGGTCCCGGGACACCTCGATCGCGCAGGTCGTGGCGGGGGAGATGGCCCGGGAGCGGGGTGAGGTGCGGATCGCTGGGTTGATCTCCAAGGTGGACAAGCGCACCAACAAGGCGGGCAACCAGTGGGCGATCGCCACGGTCGAGGACCTGGACGCCTCGATGGAGGTGCTGTTCTTCCCCAAGACGTATCCGCTGTATGTGGAGGCGTTGTTGGAGGACACCGCGGTCACGGTCAAGGGTCGGCTCAACGACCGGGACGGGACGTACTCGATGTTCGCCTCGGAGATGTCCATCCTGGACATCTCGCACGTGACCGAGGGCGAACCGCCGGTACTGCTCACCGTCGCCGAAGACCGCTTGAACGCCGAGCTCGTCGAGGACCTGCGCCAGGTGCTGAGCACCCACAAGGGAGACACCCCCGTGCGGATCAGGGTGGACAACCCGGTGCGCTCCAAGATCTACGCGGTGGACCGCTACTCCGTGCGGATCTCCCCGGAGTTCAACGGTGAGATGAAGAGCCTGCTGGGGATGTACGCGGTCGACTACTGACCAGCTCCACGCCCCGAGTCCCCGTGTGCCGTCCGGCACACGGGGATTTTTTCTGTGGTCGATCCTTGCCGCGATCGAGTTAACGATATATCTTTGAGCTATTGCTGCACAATATGACAGTCGTTAGAAGTCGAGATCACTCGACATCGATGGGCGCCAAGGAGAACGACATGACCGCGATGGCACTTCCCGGTCCCTGGTCCTGGGGTGGGCGGCGCACCGAGCGTCCCCGACTGCCCTGGACCTGGCGACCCACCGAAACCCCGCCCGCACACCCCGGCCCGCGACACGGGCACGACGAGCCCGGCGGTGAGCACCCCGGACCCCGGCGGGACGGCTTCGGCCACCCGCCACCCCCTCCTGGGCCTCCCGGATCGCCGCCCCCGCCTCCGTGGCAGGGCGCCGACGGGCCCTTCGGCCCAGGCGGACCGTTCGGCCCCGATGGGCCGATGGGACCGGGCGGCCCCTTCGGCCCGGGAGGGCCGTGGGAGGGGTTCGGTCCCCGAAGCGGCGGGTTCGGTCCGGGCCGGAGGTTCCGCCGTGGCGGACGCGGGGGAGGCCGCCGGGCCAAGCGCGGTGACGTGCGCACCGGCATCCTCATGCTGCTGGCTGAGGAACCGCGCAGCGGCTACGAGATCATCCGCGAGGGCCGTGAACGCAGCGGCGGGGTCTGGCGGCCCAGCCCCGGCTCGATCTACCCCATGCTCCAGCAACTGGAGGACGAGGGCCTGATCGCCCAGACTGAGGGGGAGGGCCGCCGCCGTCCCTACCAGCTCACCGACGAGGGCATCGACTACCTCGAGGAGAACGGCGCCGACCTGACACCGCCGTGGGAGGCGGGTGCGGATGCCGCCGCCGACGCCAGGTCCCGCTACGAGGAGATCGGGGCCCTGGCCTACCAGCTCTCGGCCGCCGCGTCCCAGGTCGCCCAGGCCGGGACGCCGGAGCAGCTGGAGCGGGCCAAACAGCTCCTGGCAGAGACCAAGCGGGGACTCTACCTGATCCTGGCAGACGAGGAACCCGCCGCCTCCGGCCCCGCCGACCGGGACGACGAGGCCTGAGGCGGCGGAGGCCGACGGGACCGGACCATCGGGCCGGACAGCCGGACCGAGGGCCAGGCCGGACAACATGAGGGCCCGGGACGGTGCGCACCGTCCCGGGCCCTCATACGCCGAAACCCTCGCGTCCTTCCGGGAGGGCCCGGCTATTCTCCGGTGACACCGTCAACGAGTTCCCGGAGCGCGTCCAGGTGCCCGTTGTGCCGCGCGGTCTCCTCGATCATGTGGACCAGTACCCAGCGCAGGGTCGTCCTGCCACGGTGGTCCGGGATGCCCCGGGAGGAGTTGCCCAGCTCCAGGTGGGACGTGATCTCCCGGGAGCGCTCACACTGCGCGGCGTACTCGTCAAGCAGCTCGCCCAGGGGCCGCTGCGCGCCGACCCTGAACTCCCCGTCGGGGTCCTGCCTCGAATAGGGGGCCTGATCGGGTTGGTTGAGCATGACCACCTCGAACCAGAAGGCCTCCACCCAGCGCAGGTGCGATACCACCCCGCCGACCGTCATCATCGGCGAGGAGGGCAGAGGTGTGGCCGACGACAGGTCCGGGGCGAGGCCGGCGCACTTGCTGTGTACCGTCGCCCGGTGCCAGTCCAACCAGGCCAGGAGCATCGTGCGCTCGTCCGCCGCCATGGGAGGATCGACACGCTCGGGCCGGGTCAGGGGACTGTTCTTGTCGCTCATGCCGGTATTCTCCTTCGGGTTGTGCCCGGTATCCACTGGTTTTCGGGCCGGGTGGCGACGATGAGGAGCGGGTGATGGTGGAACAGGGGCGCACGGGCAGGTCCGGGCCGGGGCGAGGCCTGGTCGTGGGGGCGTGCCTGTTCGGGGCTGTTGCCCTGTTGGGTGCCCTGCTGGGCCCGCTGTGGTGGTGGCTCGCCCCGCGCCCGGAGGTGGCCGCCCTGGGTGACGGAAACGTCTTCCCGGGGACCTCGGAGGAGGTTTTCGCGGGAGAGGGCTACTTCGTCCTCATCACCGCTGTGGCGGGTCTGGTCACCGGCTTCGTGGCCTACATGGTCCAGTTCGCCCTGTCCCGGCGGCGCTTCCAGGACCTGCGCCTGGTCTGTCTCGTCGCGGGTGCCCTTGGATCTGCTGTGGCGTCCCTGCTGGTCTGGCGGATCGGTACCGCCCTGGACGCCCCGGCGCGGGAGGCGGTGCTGGCGGCCGACGCGGGTGAGACGGTCACCGCCGCGCTCCAGCTCCAGGCCACGGCCTTTCTGATCGTCTGGCCCTTCGTCCACATCCTGCAGTACGGACTGCTGGACGGCATCAGTCTGCTGCGCGGCGACCAGCCCGGAGTGCCCGAACCCGCACCGGCTAAGGACGCCGCAGAGGGGAGCGAAGGCCCTGAAAAGGGGGCGCCCCGCACAGTGGGCGGCCCCCGCCCAGGAAGGGCAGGAGCCGCCGGCCGTCACTGAACTGGATACCGGCCCCGAGGATCCGCGGCGCTGAGCACGGTCCCGGGCGTCACAGTGACTGGACGGTGTCCTTGTACATCCCGTCGAGCAGATCGCGGTACTTGTCCTCCACCGCCCTGCGGCGCATTTTCAGGCTCGGCGTGATCTCACCCTGCTCCACCGTCAGCTCGTTCGGCAGAACCACGAAGTCCTTGATGGTCTCGTGCCGCGGCAACTCCTTGTTGAGCGCGTCGACGGCCTCCTGGACCATCTGCCGGACCTTGGGCTCCTTCGTGAGGCCGCTGTAGTTGAGCGCGCCGAGGCCGTTGGCCTCCGCCCAGGCGTCGATCGCCTCGGGATCCAGGGCCACCAGCGCCACGCAGTAGGGGCGGCGGTCCCCGTGCACGATCAAGTTGCTGACGTAGGGGCAGAGCGACTTGAAGCGGCTCTCGATGCTCTGCGGCGCCACGTACTTGCCGGCCGAGGTCTTGATCAGCTCCTTCTTGCGGTCGGTGATCCGCAGTCGGCCGTTCTCCAGCGCGCCCATGTCGCCGGTGGCGAACCAGCCGTCCTCGTCGAGCACCGCCTCGGTCGCTCCGGACAGGTTGTGGTAACCGCGCATCACGCCGCCGCCGCGCAGGAGGACCTCGCCGTCCTCGGCGATCTTCACCTCGGTCCCGGGCAGGGGAAGACCGACCGTTCCGAAGCGCAGGTCACTGGGGCGGTTGAGGAAGGAGCCGGCGGAGGTCTCGGTCAGGCCGTAGCCCTCCAGGATGGTGATCCCCGCGCCGTAGAAGAACCGGCCAATCTCCGGTGACAGGGGCGCGCTGCCGGAGACGAAGAATTTCAGCCGCTCGCCGAAGCGGGCACGCAGCTTGCTGAAGACCAGCTTGTCGGCGACCTTGTGCTGGGCCCCCAGCGCCCCGGTGGGCTCCTTGCCCTCTTCCCGCAGCCGTGCCACGCGGTCGCCTACGCCGAGGGCCCAGCGGAAGATGCGGTACTTGGCGGCACCGCCTTCCTTGGCCTGCATGACGACCTTGTTGTACACCTTCTCGAAGATCCGGGGCGCGGCCGCCATGAAGGTCGGCTGAACGACGGCCAGGTTGTCCACGATCCGGTCGACCCGGCCGTCGACAGCGGTCCGGTAGCCGATACGCAACTGGCTGACCTGCATGACCTTGCCGAAGGAGTGCGCCAAGGGGAGCCACAGGTACTGGACGTCGTCCTCGGTGATGAGTTCACCGCCCTGGGAGCTCATCTCCTCGCCGAGGACCTTGAGGGCCTCCGCTTCGTACAGCCAGTTGGCGTGGTCCAGGCGCACGCCCTTGGGGCGGCCGGTGGTGCCGGAGGTGTAGATCAGGGTGGCCAGGTGGTCCGGCTTGACCGCGGCGACCAGTTCGCCGAACAGCTCCGGCCGCTCGGCGTGCAGTTCGGCGCCCTTGGCTTCCAGGTCGGCTAGGCCGATGACCCAGTCGTCGTCGCCTTCGGCCGCGCCCTCGAAGGCGATGACCTTGGACAGGCCGGGCATGGCGCCGCGCTGCCCGACCAGTTTGGCGACCTGTTCATCGTTCTCGGCGAAGGCGACCATGCTGCCGGAGTCGGAGACGATGTAGGCGCAGTCGGGCGGGGTTGACGTGGGGTAGATGGTGGTGGACGCGCCGCCCGCACAGAGGATCGCGAGGTCGGCCAGGACCCACTCGATGCGCGTGTTGGAGGCGATCGCGCAGCGCGCTTGGGAGGTCACGCCCAAGGAGTGCAGGCCGAGCGCGATGGCGCGGACACGGTCACGGGTCTGGGTCCAGGTGAGGGCCTCCCACTTCTCACTGCCCCCGGCGGCGCTGGTCACCGGGTAGCTGAACGCCTCCCGGCCGCCGGATTCGGCGACGCGGGAGGCGAACATGTCGGGAACGGACTGAAAGGGGGATGAAGTGTTGCCCATGTCACAAAACTACCCCTGGGTAGGGGGGTCAGCAACAGTCCGTGCGTGAATGTGGGGAGGTCCACTTCGCGGGCTGGGGAGCCCCGACCCGCCAGGGACTGCCGGGCCCGGCGAACCCCGCCCTGCCGCAGAACCCCGCACCGCCGCGGAACCGGAGCCGGTGTGGAAACCGGGCGGTCAGTCCGAACCGATGGGTGCGGTGACCGCCTCGGTCAGCTTGATCAGGTCCAGCGGGGCCAGCTCCATCTGGAGTCCGCGCCGCCCAGCGGACACGTACACCGCGTTCAGCCCGGTGATGGAGGAGTCGATCACCGTCCGCAGCCGCTTGCGCTGTCCCAGGGGGCTGATGCCGCCGCGCACGTACCCGGTGATCTTCTCCGCGCGGGCCGGGTCCGCCATGATCGCGCGCTTGCCGCCCACCGCCGCGGCCAGGGCCTTGAGATCGAGTGACGCGCTGACCGGCACCACCCCCACGGTGAACACGCCGTCCACCTCGGCCACGAGGGTCTTGAACACCTGCTGGTGGGGGACCCCGATCGCGTCTGCGGCATCGGCCCCGTAAGCGTGCCCGTCGCCGCCACCCGGAACATCGTAGGGATGGAGGGTGTACGTGGTTTTGGTCCTACCGGCGGCCACGGTCGCGGGCGTGGCTTTTCCACTCATGGGTTACCTGGGCTTTCCACGTCGGTGTGTCGAAACGTTGCGGGCAGGTTAGGGCATGTTCGGCGGACACATACCCTGCTGCGCGTCGCCCCAGCGGTACTTGCACTGCGCATCTCTCAGTCGACAGCCAAACCCGGGCGGGCCCCCGCTGTGCGATGCTGCCGAGCTTGCGAGGCAGTGCACAGTAGGGGAACTCCTTCTTCGGCCTTGTGCCAGCACCACTGGATACGCCCGCCCGTCGCCCGCCACCAACCCTCAACGGACGCCTTCGGCGCAGTGCCACCTTCGCGACGGGCAGCATCCACCGAACACGCCCTAAGACATGCGACCTAGTTGAAGGAGACACCGTTGTTCAGGAAGGGGCCCGCAGGAAGGTTGGGGAGGGTGGGGGTGGCCACCACACGGTTCTCTCTGCGCAGGAAGCGGGCAGCGACCGCCAGGCGGGTCGCCGCGTCCTCCGCTTCCAACAGGCGCTGCTTCTCCGCGGCGTCCAACACCACCGAGGCCGACACCGCGTGGGAGAGCGCGATCGGGTCCCGTGGCAGATCTCTCGTGGTCTCGGGGGCCATGCCGATGGCCGAGAGCCGTTCGCAGTACACCTCGTACAGGTCGCGCACCCTCTCGGCGTGGTCCTTGGCGTCGGGCCCCATCGGTTCGGGGAGCAAGGAGACGGTCGCGGTGGAGTACGCCTCGGGGGAGGAGA
The DNA here is from genome assembly GCF_054777395.1 of Nocardiopsis oceani. Taxonomy (NCBI): domain Bacteria; kingdom Bacillati; phylum Actinomycetota; class Actinomycetes; order Streptosporangiales; family Nocardiopsidaceae; genus Nocardiopsis; species Nocardiopsis oceani. The sequence continues at coordinate 128,335 of NZ_BAAHAR010000013.1, read as the reverse complement.
CGTCGACCTCGGTCAGGTCGGTGATCGCGAACCTGGTGCCGCCCTCGACCACCAGGTCGTAGCGTCCGTCCTCGTAGGTGCGCACGTCCCGCACCACGGCCGTGCAGCCGGTCGCGCTGACCACGGGGAGGGAGGGACGGCCACCCGAACCGGCGGTGCTGGGCACCCCTGTGTCGGCACCCCCCGCGCCCTGCCCGGACTCGCTGGCCACCTCGTGCCCCAGTTCGATCCACACGACACCGAACCGGGCGGGGCGTCGCTCCCCACCACCGATCTCGCCACCGGCAAGGGTCGGGCCGAGCAGTTCCGAGACCAGCTGACGGTACCTCTGCTCGAAGATGTGGAGGGGGATCGTCATGCCGGGGAACAACACGGTGTTCAACGGGAAGATCGGGAGCGCCTCTGGCATGTTCCCAGTATGCCTCTCAGCCGACGGGCGTGCGCTTCTGGTCGGGGCGCTGCGTGTCCGGCCCCCGGTGTTTCCGCGCACACTCGCCGCAGGGCCACCCGGCCCGGCGTGTCGGGCCCGGCGACGTATCCGTGCCGAGGCTCTGTCGCACGGGCAGGAACGTGCCCGGACAGTAAGAACGGCCCGGGAGCGCCCCGGGCCGTTCGCGGTGGCCGTGTTGCCGACGGGTGTTAGGAGACCGCGGGACCGGCGGTACCGGGCGCGCCCTGGCTGCCGCTGTCCTCGCTGGGCATGTCGCGGGCCACGAACGTCTCCACGTCGAACAGGTTGCCGTTGGCGCGGTCCACGACGTTGAGGAGGGTCGACATCTTGGCGACCTCCTCGACCTGCTCCTGGATGAACCACTGGAGGAACTGCTCGCCGGTGTAGTCGCCCTCGTCCTTGGCGACCTTGGCCAGGTGCTGGAACTGGTCGCTCACCTCGCGCTCCTGGCGCAGCGCCAGGGCGACAAGATCCCGGGTGACGGCGAAATCGGTCTCGATGGCGTCCACACCCGGAAGGGCGAACGTCACGTCGTAGTCGAGTAGGAAGCGCACGATCATCATCGCGTGGTCGCGCTCTTCCAGGGACTGCTCGTAGAAGACCCTGGCCAACTGGGGCAGGTCCTGGTCGTCGAACCAAGTCGCGATCGCCACGTACTGGTGCGAAGCCGTGAACTCGTGCCGTACCTGGTCGACCAGGAGGCGGTGGAACTTGGAAAGCGTGCTATCGCCGATCGTGTTCGAAGTCATGCCTCCACGATAACGCATTCAAAAGCGTTTTGCGAAGCGCGCAAAAAGGGTACTGAATTTGTTAGGCAAGCCTTTCAGAAGCTTGATTAGGTTAGGTATTCCAAACTTAGGTAATGCTCATGTCGCGTATTTGTGGGGGAGTGCTCGCCGATGTCCACCGAGGCCGGGTTCGCGCCGGTCGTGCGGGTGTGGTGTCCATCATTCGGACGCCCCCACCCATGGATCGGGCGGTGCCCCCTAGACTGGGTTCGTGATCAGTCGAATCGACCTCCGAGGTTCCCAGGGCGACCCGCGCGACGTACTTCCGCGCGCCGAAATCGATGTGGCGGACGCCACTGAACGCGTCCGACCCATCTGCGATGACGTGCACCATCGCGGAAACCAGGCCCTGGTCGAACTCACCGAGCGCTTCGACGGTGTGCGGCTCACCGACATTCGTGTTCCCGCCGCCGCTATCGACACCGCCCTCGCCGAACTCGACCCCGCCGTGCGCGCCGCGCTGGAGGAGTCCATCCGCCGTGCCCGCAAGGTCCACCGCGAGCAGCGGCGCCAGTCCCACGCCACCCAGGTCGTGCCCGGCGGCACCGTCACGGAGAAGTGGATCCCGGTCAACCGCGTCGGCCTCTACGTGCCGGGCGGCCGCGCGGTCTACCCCTCCAGCGTGATCATGAACGTCGTCCCCGCCCAGGAAGCGGGCGTGTCCTCCCTGGCGGTCACCTCACCGCCCCAGAAGGAGTTCGGCGGCCTGCCCCACCCGACCATCCTCGCCGCCTGCGCCCTGCTCGGCGTCTATGAGGTCTACGCGGTCGGCGGCGCCCAGGCCGTGGCGATGTTCGCCTACGGCACGCAGGCCTGCGAGCGCACCGACATGGTCACCGGCCCGGGCAACATCTGGGTCGCCGCCGCCAAACGCTTGCTCAAGGGCGTGATCGGCATCGACGCGGAGGCCGGACCCACCGAGATCGCGATCCTGGCAGACGGCACCGCCAACCCCGACTACGTCGCAGCCGACCTCATCAGTCAGGCCGAGCACGACGTCGTCGCAGCCTCCGTCCTGGTGACCCCGGACGAGGCCCTCGCCGCGGCGGTCACCGAGCGCCTCACCGAGCGCGTGGCCGCCACCAAGCACAGCGACCGCGTCCGCGAGGCCCTCGCCGGGCCGCAGTCCGGCATCGTCCTGGTCGACGACCTCGAGCAGGGCCTGGCCGTCGTCGACGCGTACGCGGCAGAACACCTGGAGATCATGACCGCGGACGCCCCGGCCCTGGCCGCGCGCGTACGCAACGCCGGGGCGATCTTCGTCGGCGACCATTCCCCGGTGTCCCTCGGCGACTACGCCGCGGGCTCCAACCACGTGCTGCCCACCGGCGGCTGCGCCTGCCACTCCGGTGGCCTGAGCGTGCAGACTTTCCTGCGCGGGGTGCACATCGTCGAATACGACCCTGACGCGCTGGCCGACGTCGCCCAACACGTCATCACCCTGGCCGAGGCCGAGGACCTTCCCGCGCACGGCGAGGCGATCGCCGCACGCACGGGTCATGGAACCCGACCGGCCCGCGGAACCGACCGGGACTGACCACCTGGGACCCAGAACCCGGGACCAAACTGCAGGCCGGTGGGGCGGACCGTCCACGGGCAAAGCCGTGACCGGACCGGTCACAGACCAACACAGCCTCAGGCGCCCGCCCCGCCACAACAGACACATGAGCGTGAAACCAGTGAGCTTCACCCTGAACGACCTGCCGCTCCGCGACGACCTGCGCGGACGTTCTCCCTACGGCGCCCCGCAGCTGGACGTGCCGGTGGTTCTCAACACCAACGAGAACCCGCACGCACCCTCCCCGGCCCTGGCCAAGGCCCTGGCCGACGCCGTCGCCGACGCCGCCCTGGGCCTGAACCGCTACCCCGACCGGGACGCGGTCCGGCTGCGACAGGGCCTGGCCGCCTACCTCGGCCACGGCCTCACCTCCGCGGACATCTGGGCGGCCAACGGATCCAACGAGATCCTCCAGCAGCTGCTCCAGGCCTTCGGTGGCCCCGGCCGCACCGCCATGGGCTTCGAGCCGTCCTACTCGATGCACCCGATCATCTCCCGTGGCACCGGGACGGGCTGGGTGTCCGTGCCGCGTGACGCCGACTTCCGTGTCGACGTCGACGCCGCCCTGGCCGCGATCGCCGAGCACGAGCCGAGCGTCATCTTCCTGACCTCGCCCAACAACCCCACCGGCACCGCCCTGGAGCTCGACGCGATCGAGCGCATCGCCCAGGCCGCGCCCGGCGTGGTGGTCGTGGACGAGGCCTACGCAGAGTTCCGCCGCGAAGGCACGCCCAGCGCCCTCACCCTGCTGGCCGAACACCCCAAGGTCATCGTCTCGCGCACCATGTCCAAGGCCTTCGCCCTGGCCGGTGCGCGCGTGGGCTACCTCGCCGCGCACCCCGCGGTGGTCGACGCCCTGCAGCTGGTCCGCCTGCCCTACCACCTGTCCGCCGTCACCCAGGCGGTGGCCGTCACCGCCCTGGAGTACGCCGACGAACTCCTCGGGGCCGTCGCCGACCTGCGTGCCGAACGCGACTCCCTCGTCGCGTGGCTGCGCGCACAGAATTTCTCGGTCGCCGAATCCGACGCCAACTTCATCATGTTCGGTGAGTTCGAGGACCGCACCAAGGTCTGGCAGAGCATGCTCGACCAGCAGGTCCTCATCCGCGAGGTCGGCCCGCCCGGCTGGCTGCGCGTCACCGTCGGCACCGCCGAGGAGATGGCCGCCTTCCGCGAGGCCCTCCTGCGGGCCACCGGCCGCTGACCGCCGCACGACTTCCCACCGCACCAGCGAAAGAGTGAGCATGAGCCGCACCGGGCGCGTCGAACGCGCAACCAAGGAAACCAAGGTCCTGGTCGAGGTCGACCTGGACGGCACCGGAGCCGCCGACGTCTCCACCGGCGTCGGCTTCTTCGACCACATGCTCGACCAGCTCGCCAAGCACGGCCTGTTCGACCTGACCGTGCGCACCGAGGGCGACCTGCACATCGATTCGCACCACACCATGGAGGACACGGCCCTCGCCCTGGGCGCCGCCTTCCGCGAGGCACTCGGCGACCGCGCGGGCATCCGCCGTTTCGCCGACGCCAAGGTTCCGCTGGACGAAGCGCTCGCCGAGGTCACCGTCGACGTTTCAGGCCGCCCCTACCTCGTGCACAGCGAACCCGAGGGCATGGCCCCGGTCATCGGGCGCGACTACGACACCACCATGACCCGGCACATCTTCGAATCCTTCGTGGCCCAGGCGCGCGTGGCCCTGCACATCCACGTGCCCTACGGCCGCAACGCCCACCACATCGTCGAGGCCCAGTTCAAGGCGTTCGCCCGCGCCCTGCGCGTGGCCACCGAGGACGACCCCAGGGTGAGCGGAGTCCCGTCGACCAAGGGCGTCCTGTAGATGGACACCGACCTCTGGGGGATCGCCCTCCTCGTCCTCGCGGGGTTCCTGGCCGGAGGCGTGTACGCGCTCTGGAACGTCAACCGCGCGATCGCCGTCGCCCTGGGCGGCTGTATGGCACTCGCCGCCGCCTCCGGTGTGCTCCGGCTCGGCTACTTCTAACACCTGCTGGCTCCAATTGAAGGGGACGGATCTGATGCCGTCACGCGTGGTCATCTTCGACTACGGATCGGGCAACCTCCGCTCGGCCCAGCGCGCCATGGAGCGCACCGGCGCCGATGTCACAGTGACCTCCGACCCGCATGCCGCGCTCGACGCCGACGGGTTGGTCGTCCCCGGCGTGGGCGCGTTCAGCGCCTGCATGGCCAGCCTCAAGGCCGCGGGCGGTGACCGGATCATCGGCCGCCGAGTGGCCGGGGGCCGTCCGGTCCTGGGGATCTGCGTGGGTATGCAGGTCCTCTTCGACCGCGGGATCGAGCAGGCCGACGTCCACGCGGAGGACAGCGCCACCGAGGGCTGCGGGGAGTGGCCCGGCACCGTCGAACGCCTGCGCGCGCCCGTGGTGCCCCACATGGGCTGGAACACCGTCACCCCGCCCGAGGACACACGCCTCTTCGCGGGCCTGGACCCCGAGGAGCGGTTCTACTTCGTGCACTCCTACGCGGTCCGCCACTGGGAGTTCGTCGCCATGAGCGACCGCGTCCGCGCACCTCGGGTGACCTGGTCCGAGCACGGTGAGCCGTTCGTGGCCGCCGTGGAGAACGGGCCGCTGAGCGCCACCCAGTTCCACCCGGAGAAGTCCGGCGACGCCGGCGCCCGCGTCCTCGCCAACTGGGTCGAGACCCTGTGAGCGACCGCCTCCCGCTTCCACGCCGTATCCGAACCGAGAACGAGAAGGCCTCATGACCGACGAGAACACACCGTCGAACCCCGCACTCGAACTGCTCCCCGCCGTGGACGTGGCGGGCGGGCAGGCCGTCCAGCTCGTCCAGGGCAAGGCGGACTCCGGCGGGAAGTACGGCGACCCCTTCGCGGCGGCCAGCGGCTGGCAGGCCGCCGGGTCCGAGTGGATCCACTTGGTGGACTTGGACGCCGCCTTCGGGCGCGGGCACAACCGGGACCTGCTGCGCGACATCGTGGGCCGCCTCGACGTGAAGGTCGAGATGTCCGGCGGCATCCGCGACGACGAGTCGCTGGAAGCGGCCCTGTCCACCGGCTGCACGCGCGTCAACATCGGCACCGCCGCTTTGGAGAACCCCGAGTGGTGCGCCAAGATCATCGCCGAGCACGGCGACCGGATCGCCATCGGCCTCGACGTGCGGGGTACCACCTTGGCCGCCCGCGGCTGGACCCGCGACGGCGGCGACCTGCTGGAGACGCTCGCCCGGCTGGAGGCCGAGGGCTGCGCCCGCTACGTCGTCACCGACGTCAACAAGGACGGCACCCTCAAGGGCCCCAACCTGGACCTGCTGCGCACCGTCTGCGAGCGCACCGACAAGCCGGTGGTCGCCAGCGGAGGCGTGTCCAGCCTCGCCGACCTGGAGGCCGTCGCCACCCTGGTTCCGCTGGGTGTCGAGGGCGCCATCATGGGCACCGCCCTCTACGAGGGCGCGTTCACCCTGGAGGACGCCCTGGCCACGGTGGGGAGCGCGGACCGGTGAGCCTGTCCATCCGCGTCATCCCCTGCCTGGACGTCGACGCCGGACGCGTCGTCAAGGGCGTGAACTTCGAGAACCTGCGTGACGCCGGCGATCCCGTGGAGCTCGCGTCCACCTACGACGGCGGCGGAGCGGACGAGCTCACCTTCCTCGACGTCACGGCCTCCAGCGGCGATCGCGAGACCACCTATGACGTGGTCCGCCGCACCGCCGACCAGGTGTTCATCCCGCTTACGGTCGGGGGAGGGGTCCGTTCCCCCGACGACGTCGACCGACTGCTGCGCGCGGGCGCCGACAAGGTCGGGGTGAACACCGCCGCGATCGCCCGCCCCGAGCTGATCGGGGAGATCGCCGAACGGTTCGGCCGCCAGGTCCTGGTGCTGTCCGCTGACGTTCGCCGGGTGCGCGAGGGTTCAGAACCCACCCCCAGCGGGTTCGAGGTCACGACGCACGGCGGCCGCAAGGGCGCCGGACTCGACGCCCTGGAGTGGTGTGAGCGCGCTGCTGAGCTGGGCGCCGGGGAGATCCTGCTCAACTCCATGGATGCCGACGGGACCAAGGCCGGGTTCGACCTGGAGCTCATCCGTGCCGTGCGGGCGCGCGTCGACATCCCGCTGATCGCGTCGGGCGGCGCGGGCGCGGTCGAGCACTTCGTGCCGGCGATCGAGGCCGGCGCGGACGCTGTTCTGGCCGCCACGGTCTTCCATTTCGGTGAGTTCACGATCGCCGACGTCAAGAAGAGCCTGCGCGAAGCCGGGTATCCGGTCCGTTAGCGCGATCGAGGAAAGGCCCGGAGAGCCCCGGGGCCATGCCCCCCACGGGAACGCCCCCTTCTCGGTTGACATGAGGTGGCGAATTAGTCGTTCGGGGATAGGTAGGTCTGTCCCTTTGGTGCGCTTTTCGGCTGTGAAGTAAACGATTCTCCGCCTTCGGACATCGAACGGGTGTGCAGGAGAATACGACGGGGGAAGGAACAGCCAGCATGCAGGCGCACAACAGGGGTAGGCCGACCGCGCGCGTGGCGGCCGTACTAGCCGCCACCGCACTCGCGGCCACGACCGGCCTCGCCGGTTCGGGTACGGCCCTGGCAGACGATCTCGAACAGACCTCCGAGGAGGCGATCGCCGAAATCCAGGCCCAGGACTGGCCTGAGTTCTCCAAGGGTGACAGCGCCATCGACATCCGCGCGGTGAAGATGCTGCTGAGCTACATCGAGATCAACCCCGGCGAGATCAACAACGAGTTCGACGAGGACCTCGAAGCCGCGCTCATCAGCTACCAGGAGGCCTTCGACCTGGAGGGCAACGGTGAGCTGAACGAGGAGACCTGGGAGGACCTGCGCGACCGGATCTTCGGCCAGGCGGTGTTCGGCCCTGGCAGCACCGGCCCCGTCGTGGAGATGATCCAGAGGGTCCTCAACGCCAAGTACAACTACCACCTGGCCACTGACGGCGTGTACGGCTACTGGACCGAAGCGGCCGTCCGCGAGGTCCAGGACCAGTTCGACATCGGCGTCGACGGCATCTTCGGCCCGCTCAGCTTCGAAGCGCTCATCACCTACCAGGACTTCGACCGGTAGGCCGCCCGCGGGGTCCGTGCCCGGTGCCCGGTACCGGTGCCCGACGCCGTTGCTCCCGGGTCACCGACTCTTCGGTGGCCCGGGCTTTCTCTTGCTACGGGCCTTTCGTGCTCGGGGGTCGCTTTTGCCCGAATTTCTCCCTGGCCCCGTGGAATTGCAGAGAGTTATTGAGGCGTGGCGCTCCGTTAATAGATTTGAGATTCGTGTGAGCATGTTGCCCGTCCAGCCATCCCGCTCGGGGTGGACAGCCACGGGAAGGAACACCCACCCAGCATGCTCGCCAACCACGACAACCGCACCTGTCCGCGACTGATCGCCCTGCTCGCGGCCGGCGCGATCGCCACGACCTTCACCGTGGGCTCCGCCACGGCAGCCCACGCCGACGACCTCGACCGCACCTCCGACGAGGTCGTGGCCCTCATCGAGAGCCAAGAGTGGCCGAACTACGCCAACGGCGACCCGGACCACGTCGACATCGAGGCCGCGCAGATGCTGCTGGTCTTCCACGGCTACGACTCCGGCCCGCAGTCGCCGGTTTTCGACGACGCACTGGAGGAACAGGTCCGCGCCTTCCAGAGCGAGCCGGACAACGACCTGGTCGAGACGGGCATGCTGGACGACGAGACCTGGCTGCTGCTCCGCGAGCGCACCTTCGAAGAGCACTACGGCCCGGGCAACGAGGGCATCGTCGTCCGGATGATCCAGACCGTGCTCAACGAGAAGCTCGACGCCGGGCTGGATGTCGACGGCATCTACGGTGAGGCGACCCAGAACGCCGTCTGCGGCGCACAGGTGATCTTCGAGATCGGCGAGGACGGGCTCTTCGGCCACCTCACCTTCCGCGCCCTCATCCACTACGACCACGAGAACAACGACGACTCGGTCCGCGACGCCGAATGCAGCGACGACGTCGACACCGAGGCGGCGAAGGCAGTGGACGCCGAAGCCGAGGCCGAAGCCGAGACCGAGGCCGAAGCCGAAGCCGAGGAATCCGACGCCGACGCGGAGGCCGACGGCGAAGCTCCGGCCGAGGACCAGGACGACCTGCGCCTCTACTAACAGGTCTCAGGCGCCGGCGGGGTACGCCGGACCACCTGCCCGACCGCTCACGGCCCGGGACGCCAGACACGGCGCCTGGGCCGTTCGCGTGCACAGACTGTCAACCCGGTCCAGGGTGAGTTGTACGGAATAGCACGGATGCGTCCGGTGCTGAAACAATCCGGTGGTAGCTGTCGGCGCCCCTGGATAGGTTGGCCCGACACGCGCTCCGTGCCCTTCGGCGTGCCCAGCCGAAGCCGTCCGGGGCGCGCGGTGTTGGGCGAGAGCACGGACAACGGAAGCGGGGGCGTATGGCGCAGGGCACCACGACGGCGAACAACGGGCGGGCAGCGGAGACACCCCCGACGAGCGGCGCTACGGACCCCCGGAAGCAGCCTGCCAGACCCCAGCACAAGGCCGTATTCACCCGAGGCGTGCGTGTCCTGGCCGTCGCGGCCCGCACCGAGCCGTGGATCTTCATCGCCGCCGCCGCCGGTGCCATGCTGCACGCCGCGGTCACCGTGGCCTCCGCCTCCGTGCTCGGCCACCTCACCGACAACACCATCCTCCCTGCCTTCGCCACCGGCAGCACCACGGCGGCCGCACTCCTCGCCGCGGCGGCCCTGCTCATGGCCGTCGGCCTCGGCAAGGCCGTAGGACTGGCCGTGCGCCGCCTCCTCGCCGGACTCATGCAGTTCCGTATGCAGGCCCGTTACCGCCGCGCCGTCTCCCGCAAGTACCTCGAACTCCCGCTCTCCTGGCACCACCGCCACCCCACCGGACAGCTCCTGTCCAACGCCAACGCCGACGTCGAGGCCTCCTGGCAGCCGCTCGCACCACTGCCCATGGTCGTCGGAAGCATATTCATGCTGTTCATCGCCGCCGTCGCCATGGTCGTCACCGACCCGGTCCTCGCCCTGGTCGCCTTCGTCGTCTTCCCGGTCCTCGCCGCGGCCAACGTCGCCTTCCAACGCCGCGTGTCCCCGATGGCCTCCAGGGCCCAGGCACTGCGCGCCGAAGTCAGCGGGGTGGCCCACGAGTCCTTCGACGGCGCCCTCGTCGTCAAGACCCTCGGCCGCGAGGACACCGAGACCGAGCGCTTCACCGAAGCCGCACACCGCCTGCGCGACGCGCAGATCCAGGTCGGGCGGATGCGCTCCATGTTCGACCCCTTCATGGAGTCCCTGCCCAACTTCGGCGTCCTCGCCGTCCTGCTCCTGGGCATGTGGCGCCTGTCCACCGGCGCCATCGAACCCGGCGACCTCGTCCAGATCGCCTTCCTCTTCACCCTCCTCGCCCTGCCCATCCGCTCCTTCGGATGGCTCCTGGGAGACCTGCCCCGCAGCGTCGTCGGCTGGGACCGCGTCCAGTCCGTCCTCCGCGCCGGAGGCGCCATGGCCTACGGCGACCAGGCCCTCGAACCCTCACCCCGCGGCCTCGCCCTGATCGTCCGAGACGTCACCTTCTCCTACGCCGACGCCTACGAAGCCGACTCCGAGAGCAGCGGCCGCGACCTCATGGACGACAGCGCCACCGGCGCCCGCAGCACCGTCCTCAACGGCGTGGACTTCGACATCGCCCCCGGCCGCACCGTCGCCGTCGTCGGCCCCACCGGCTCGGGCAAGTCCACCCTCACCACCGTCCTCATGCGTTTGGTCGACCCCGAGAGCGGCACCGTCACCTACGACGGCGTGGACCTGCGCGACCTCGCCCGCGACCAGGTCCCGCGACACGCCGCACTCGTGCCCCAAGGCACCTTCGTCTTCGAGGACTCCGTCCGCGACAACATCGGTCTCGGCGCCGCAGGGGTCGACGACGACCAGATCTGGGCCGCCCTGCGCCTGGCCCGAGCCGACGGCTTCATCCGCGAACTCGACGGCGGCCTCGACGCCCAGCTGGGAGAGAAGGGCACCACCCTCTCCGGCGGCCAGCGCCAGCGCCTCGCCCTGGCCCGCGCCATCGTCCGCCGCCCCAGACTCCTGATCATGGACGACGCCACCTCGGCGGTCGACCCGCAGATCGAGGCGCAGATCCTCGCCGGACTGCGCGAACGCGACGACGCCGCCACCGTGCTCGTGGTCGCCTACCGCCGAGCCACCATCGAACTCGCGGACGAGGTCCTCTACATGGAGGGCGGCCGCGTCCTGGGCCGCGGTACCCACGAGGAGCTCCTAGCCACCTCGCCGGGCTACACCAAGCTCGTCACCGCTTACGAACGCGCCTCAGCAGAGAACGAGGCGGAGCGCACACCGGTCCCCGAGGAGCCGGGACCGGCCGAGCCGCACCGCAGCGTCGGAGGGCACGGCAACGACGCCACCGAGGAGAGCAGCCGATGAGCGCACCCGCACGGACCCGCACCGACGACAGGTCGGAGCAGGCGGCCGACCGGCAGCGCCCCGACAGCGACCCGGTCCTCTCCCTGCACCGCAACCAGGACACCGCGCTCGGCACCATCAAGCGCGGCCTCCAGTTGTCCCCGGAGTTCGCCAAGGGCCTCTGGCTCACCCTGTGCTTCGCCGTGGTCGCCACGGGGGGCAAGGTCATCGTGCCCATCGCGGTCCAGCAGATCATCGACAGCGGGCTCACCGGGACGGGCGGACCGGACCTGGAGTTCGTCACCCGCATGGTGGCGGTCTGCGCCGGGCTCCTCGTGGTCACCATGGTCTGCTCGTTCCTGATGAACCTGCGGCTCTACCGGGCCACCGAGTCCGGTCTGGCGACCCTGCGCCGCAAGGCCTTCCGGCACGTCCACGACCTGTCCGTGCTCACCCAGAACAGTGAGCGCAAGGGCGCCCTGGTCTCCCGCGTCACCGGCGACGTGGACCAGATCAGCCACTTCATGCAGTGGGGCGGCCTGCTCCTGCTGGTCAGCACCGGGCAGCTCTTCGTGGCCACCACACTCATGGCGGTCTACTCCTGGCAGCTCACCCTCGTGGTGTGGATCTGCGTCCTGCCGCTACTGTTCGGCGTCCGCTGGCTCCAGAAGCTCCTCTCCAAGGCCTACCTCAAGGTCCGCGAACGCACCGGTGACATGCTCGGCGCCATCGGCGAGACCGTCATGGGCGCCGCCGTCATCCGCGCCCACGGCACGGAGGAGCGCACCGCCGGCCGCATCGACACCACCGTCTTCGCCACCCGCAGGGCCCAGGTGAAGGCCCAGCGCCTGTCCATGGCGGTCTCGCCCTTCGCGGAGATCGTCGCAGCCATCGGCAACACCGCGGTCGTCCTGGTCGGCGTGTGGCTGGGCATCGGCGGCGACCTCACCGCGGGGCAGCTCATCGCCTTCCTGTTCCTCATGACCCTCTTCATCCAGCCGATGATGATGGCCACGGAGATCTTCAACGAGGCACAGAACGCCATCGCCGGCTGGCGCCGCGTCCTCGGGGTCCTGGACACCGTCCCCGACATCGCGGACCCGGGAGAGGCCGGACGCGTGCTGCCGCGCGGCGCGGTCAAGGTCGGGTTCGACCATGTCACCTACTCCTACCCGGACGGACCGGTCGTCCTGGACGACATCGACGTCGAGATCACCCCGGGAACCCGGGTCGCGGTCGTCGGCGAGACCGGTTCGGGCAAGACCACGTTCGTCAAGCTCCTCACCCGTCTCATGGACCCCGGCTCCGGCACCGTCAGCCTGGACGGCGTCGACCTGCGGGAGGTGGCCTTCTCGTCACTGCGCGGCCGCGTCGTCATGGTGCCCCAGGAGGGCTTCCTGTTCGACAGCTCTCTGGGGGCCAACATCCGCTTCGCCCGGCCGGAGAGCAGCGACGCCGAACTCGAGGCGGCCGTCACCGAACTCGGCCTGGCCGACTGGCTCGGCAGCCTCGCCCACGGCCTGGACACACCGGTCGGCCAACGGGGCGAGTCCATGTCGGCGGGGGAGCGGCAGCTCGTCGCGCTCGTGCGGGCCTACATCGCCGACCCGGACCTGCTCGTACTCGACGAGGCCACCTCCGCCGTCGACCCGCACACCGAGGTGCGCATCCAGCGCGCCCTGGACCGGCTCACCAAGGGCCGCACCTCCGTCGCCATCGCCCACCGGCTCTCCACCGCGGAAGCGGCCGACCGGGTGCTGGTCTTCGACGACGGCAAGATCGTGCAGAGCGGTTCCCACAGCGAACTCGTCGCCGTACCCGGCGTCTACGCGAACCTCTACGCCTCCTGGGTGCGTTCCTCAGCTTGAGTTCGAGCGCCGGAGCGGAGGCCCGCAACAAACACGGTGCCCTCTACCGCCACCAGTGGGCGGCCAGCAGTTCCGGCACCAGTGGTTCGGTCAGCAGGCTCACGTCGGGGTCGTCGTCGCCCGGGTAGCGCACGGTCAGTGCCGCCCCCGGTACGCGTTCGCGGCCGGGGGTGGCGCCCACCGCGACGAACGCCCCGCGCAGCTGTACCAGGTGCTCCGCGAAGCGCTGGTCGTAGGTCGAACCGGCGAACAGCAGCGCGCGGTAGTCGGTCACCGCGGCCAGGTGCCGGTCCGTGTGCGACCACTCCCCGGTCTCCCGGGCGTGCGCGACGCGGACCGGCCCGCGGCGCAGCGCCTGCACCCCCTGTTCGGCCGAGGCCATGCGCTCCGCCGGGGCCACCAGGTGCACCCCGTGCGGGGAGTCCAACACCTGCGCCGCTTCGGGCAGCCACTCGGGGGCGCTGTCCAACAGGACACGGACGGCGTTGGCAGCCCGCCGCAACAGCCCCGGAAAGTTGGCGCTGCTGCCCGACGGGGGAGCACCCAGCCGGTGCCCCAACAGCAACAGCAGTGCCAGCGCGTGCTGCTGCGCGCGCGAGCGCACGCCGCTCTTCTCCTCACCCGCGTGCAACGGCACCAGCAGGTCCGCGTACCGGGACACCACCGCGTCCGGCTCCGGGGCCAGCACGATCACCGGGGAACGCCCCACATAGCGGTCCAGAGCCGTGCAGAGCTCCCGCTGGCCCTCACCCAAGGTCACAGCCACCACAAGGCTCTCCGGGCCCGCAGGAGGCTCCTCCGCTGAGGAGGAGAAGTCCGCGTGGGCGCCGATCCCCGACCTCCGCAGCCGGGCCGCCGCCACCGCGCAGACGTGCCGCGCCGCGCCCAGGCCCAGGAACCTCACCGCCGCGGGTTCGTCCTCCAGCAGCGCGGGCAGCGCGGCGTACGGGTCCCAGCGCGGGAAACGCTGGGCGAGCGCGGTCAACGCGGCGGGCTTCCCCGCCAGGTCGGCGGTCAGGGACTCGGAGGTCACGTCAGGCTCCCAAGCTGGCAGGACTGTCGCGGCGGCGACGTCACGGACCCACGAACTCTAATTCCTGGCACCGGTTTCCCGGAGCACTCAGCCGCCGACCGCTGTCAAGCAGTACCCGGTGAGCACCGCGTGGACGTCGGCCATAACCTGGGAAGCATGAGCGTCACCAACCTCGATCCGGGCATCGCCGCACGGCTGAAGCGGAACCCGGACGGCCTCGTCCCCGTCATCGTGCAGCAGTACGACAGCGGGCAGGTCCTCATGCTGGCATGGATGGACGACGAGGCCCTGCACCGCACCCTCAGTACACGCGAGGCCACGTACTGGTCGCGCAGCCGGGGCGAGTACTGGGTCAAGGGCGCCACTTCAGGACACACCCAACGTGTGGTTTCCGTCGCACTCGACTGTGACGGCGACACCCTCCTGGTCCGTGTCGACCAGACCGGTGCCGCATGTCACACCGGCGACCCCACGTGCTTCGACGCGGGACGACTTCTGTGACCTCCACCAAAACCGCCGCCGCCACAAAGCTTCGCCGCGAGTACGGACTCACCATGCTCGTCATGGCTTCCGGGGCCGGGCTCATGCTGGGCGCCTCCGGTATGGAATGGGTCACCGGTGAGCTCAGCTCGCCCGGGGACGTGGCCGCCGTCCCGGTCGAGCTCACCGGCGGCGACCTCACCGGTGCGCTCACCGGCTTGGGCTGGGCCGGGCTCGCCGGGCTGGCGGGCCTGTACGCCGCGCGCTCCTGGGCCCGCCGCCTCGTCGGGCTCCTCATCGCTGCCTGCGGCGCCTTCGCCATCACCTCCGTGTGGGCGGCGACCCGCACCGGCGAACTCGTCGACACCGTCTCCGCGTCGACCACCGACACGGCCGGAACCGGCCAGGTCATCGGCACGCCCGAGCTCCACGCGCTCGGTCCTGCACTGGGCGTGGCCGGAGGCGTACTCCTGGTCCTCACCGGTCTGGTCGCGGTACTGCGTGCCCCTGCCTGGCCGGGCATGGGCACCCGGTACGATCGGACCGCCGCACCGCGTCCGCACCAGGCTGAGACACCCGCCGACCTGTGGAAATCGCTGGATGCCGGTGACGACCCCACTCTTGACGCCCCGGGCGACGGCGCGCCCGCCGGAGACGAACCGGCGGCGCGGGCCGAACCCGAGGGCGGCACCGAACCCGCACCGCTGGCCGAACGGCCGGCCCAACCTAAGGAGAGCCCCTGATGGCCGACGAGCACCACGAAGAGCACGACGACCACGGCAACACCTGGTCCGCCTGGTTCCTCACCGTCTCCTGGATCATCGCCTGGACCGTGGCCGCGGTCGCCGTCATTTTCGGCGGCGATCTGGTGCTGTGGACGTTCATCGCTCTGGGTGCCAGCGTCGTGCTCGCCGTCATCGCCGGGATTATGAAGAAGGTCGGTCTGGGTCGCACGGAGCCGCGCCCGGTGCCGCCCACGCGCGAGGAGTGGGAAGCGGGCCGTGAGGTGTCGGCCACGGGCGGCAACTAGCCCGTCCGGCCGGAGAACCGGTAAAGCCGCAGCTCACAACGGATGAGTAACGGAAAATGGACGAAGGTCGCATGGGGCAGGTAGATTCACCCCACCGGCCCTGTCAGCCGCTTCGGACCCGGTCAGTGCTGTCTCGCTGATCTGGCATCATGCGAATTCGCTTGCGGCCAGTGTTCCCGGTGACCCAACCCTGCCCCATGTTGGGCCGACGTGTGCGTCTGGCCGCGTCGCGTCAAACCCCTTGTCCTCTTCCGGAAAGACACTTCACTCATGAGCTATGGTCCCCCGCCTCCCGGTAACCCCGGCCCGCCGCCCCCGCCTCCCGGCGGCGGCTACGGCCCGCCCACCGGTGGCTACGGTCCGCCCAGCGGCGGCTACGGCCCCCCGAGCGGCGGCTACGGCCCGCCCAGCGGCGGCTACGGCGGCTTCGGTGGCCAGCCCCCGGCCGAGCCGCCCAAGAACTACCTTCTGTTCAACATTCTGGGCATCTTCGGCTGCATGGTCCTGGGGATCATCGGCCTCGTCTTCGCCCTCCAGGTCAACAGCAAGTGGCAGATGGGCGACTACGCGGGCGCCGAATCCGCGGCCAACACAGCGAAGATCCTGGGCATCATCGGCCTGGTCTGCTTCATCATCAATGTGACCTTCTGGATTATCTACATCTTCGGGATCATGCTCGCTGTCGGCACCGCCACGTACTAACCCGGTCCGTACACTCCGGCAGCAGGCCCATCGCGCTCCGCCCCCGGCACACCGGGGGCGGAGCGGGGTCTTCCCCCCTCACGCGCCGGGCATGACCCGGCGGTAGGCTCGAACGCGTGCAGCACGACGAGAAGCGCAGCCCAGCGCCCGACCCCGCCCCGAGCCCGGCGGCCCCGTACGCCAGCCCCCCGGACACGGCAGCGGTGTCCCCGGGCCGGATCGAGCGCGTCCTCCGACGGATCCACCCGGCCACCTGGCCGCTGGGCCTGGCCGTCCTCGGCCTCGCCGGAGCGACCCTGCTCCACTTCGTCGACCCCAACGAGCCGGGCAACTACCCCACCTGCCCCTGGCTGCTGCTCACCGGCACCTTCTGCCCCGGCTGCGGCACCATGCGCGCCATCGCCCTGGTCACCCACCTGGACATCCTCGGCGCCGTCAGCATGAACCCGCTGCTGTTCCTGCTGGTCCCCTACATCCTCGTCGCCTACGCCACCTGGCTGATCGGTACGCTGCGCCCCCGGACACGCCCGCGAAACCTCACCCCCACCTGGCTGATCTGGTCGATCCTGGTGGCCTTCGTCGTCTTCTGGGTGGCCCGCAACCTGCCCTGGTTCTCCTTCCTCGCACCGGGGACGCCGCTCCTGCCAGGGTGGTGACCCGGAGCAGTCCCGGGCGGCCACCTGCGGCCAACCGGGGCGCTGACACGGGGGCCGCGGCCCCCGGCCCGCCAAGGGTCGATACGATGACGAGCACACGGTGTAACGGCCGAGCGCCCGAGTCCGCTCCGCCGACCGCGTCCGACCACGGACCGGCCACCGCGTACCGAAACCATGGACGAGGGAGCTAGAACTGGTGAGCGTGCTCGACGAGATCCTCGACGGAGTACGCGCTGACCTGGCGCAGCGGCAAGAGGCCCTCCCCCTGGACCGCCTCAAGGCCCAAGCCGAGTCGGTGCCCGTCCCGAAGGACGCCGAAGCCGCCCTGCGCCGCCCCGGCGTCCACGTGATCGCCGAGGTCAAGCGCGCCAGCCCCTCCAAGGGGCCACTCGCCAGCATCAGCGACCCCGCGGAACTGGCCCGCGACTACGAGGCCGGCGGGGCCACCCTGATCAGCGTCCTCACCGAGCAGCGCCGCTTCAACGGCAGCCTCGAAGACCTCCAAGCGGTGCACGCCGCGGTCGAGACCCCCCTGCTGCGCAAGGACTTCGTCGTCAGCTCCTACCAGCTGTGGGAGGCCCGCGTCTTCGGTGCCTCCGCGGTCCTGCTCATCGTCGCCGCCCTGCCCCAGGAGGCCCTGGTGTCCCTGGTCGAGCGGGCCCGCTCGCTGGACCTCACCCCCCTGGTCGAGGTCCACGACGAGGAGGAGGTCGCCCGGGCCCTGGACGCCGGCGCCACCGTCATCGGCGTCAACGCGCGCAACCTCAAAACCCTCGAGGTCGACCGGGACACCTTCGCCCGGCTCGCGCCCCTCATCCCCGCGGACCGCGTCAGGATCGCCGAGTCCGGGGTACGCGGCCCGCACGACCTGCTGGCCTACGCCGGTGCCGGAGCCGGTGCCGTCCTGGTGGGCGAGAGCCTCGTCCGCGGCGGGAACCCGCGCGAGGCCGTCGCCGACCTCGTGACCGCCGGCGCCCACCCCGCGCTGCGCGACCGGAACTGACGGCGCGGAACCGACAGGGATTCACGATGGGATCGACGAAGGCGACTCAGAACCATGTGCGCCGATGGCGATGGCTCTAGGGAGCCCGTAGGCGCGAGCCGCGGGTTCCCACTGCCGCGTTCGACCCAGAACCAACCGCGCCGCCGGAGCCGGGCGGCGCACCACCGGTCGGCGCGCGGCCTCCCGCGGATCGAGGTCCGGGGGAGCACCCGCGGTCGGCCTCCGCATCCCAGGAGAACTTCCCATGAGCCACGAACAACCGGTGCCCGACGCTCGAGGGCACTACGGCCGCTTCGGCGGCCGGTTCGCGCCCGAGGCCCTCATCGCCGCCCTCGACGAGGTCGAGGCCGAGTGGGACAAGGCCAAGAACGACCCCGAGTTCCAGCGCGAGTTCGACGCGCTCCTCAAGGGCTACGCGGGCCGTCCCAGCCTCGTCACCGAGGCCCACAACCTCTCCGAGCACGCCGGCGGCGCACGGATCCTCCTCAAACGCGAGGACCTCAACCACACCGGCTCGCACAAGATCAACAACGTGCTGGGTCAGGCGCTGCTCACCAAGCGCATGGGCAAGACCCGCGTGATCGCCGAGACCGGCGCCGGTCAGCACGGCGTGGCCACCGCCACCGCCTGTGCCCTCATGGGGCTGGACTGCGTCATCTACATGGGGGAGGAGGACACCGAACGCCAGGCGCTCAACGTCGCCCGCATGCGCATGCTCGGCGCCGAGGTCGTCCCGGTCACCATCGGTAGCCGCACCCTCAAGGACGCCATCAACGAGACCTTCCGGGACTGGGTCGCCAACGTCGACCACACCCACTACCTCTTCGGCACCGCCGCGGGCCCGCACCCCTTCCCCAAGCTGGTGCGCGACCTCCACTTCACGGTCGGCGCGGAGGCACGCGAACAGGTCATCAAGCTCACCGGCGGGCTTCCCGACGCGGTCGCCGCCTGCGTCGGCGGCGGCTCCAACGCCATCGCGATCTTCGCCGCCTTCATCCCCGACGAGAGCGTCGCCCTCTACGGCTTCGAGGCCGGGGGAGACGGGGCCGACACCGACCAGACCGCCGCCTCCATCACCGCGGGCAGCCAGGGCGTCTTCCACGGTGCCCGCACCTTCGTCCTCCAGGACGACTACGGCCAGACCCTGCCCAGCCACTCGATCTCCGCGGGGCTCGACTACCCGGCGGTGGGCCCCGAGCACGCCCACCTGGCCGAGACCGGACGCGCCGTTTACGAGCCCGTCACGGACACCGAGGCCATGGACGCCTTCCGCCTGCTGTGCCGCACCGAAGGCATCATCCCCGCCATCGAGAGCGCCCACGCCCTGGCCGGAGCCCTCAAGCTCGGCCAGCGCCTGGGTACCGGATCCGTGATCCTGGTGAACCTCTCCGGGCGCGGCGACAAGGACGTCAACACCGCGGCCACCTACTTCGGCCTCGTCGACTCGGAGGGACAGGCGTGATGGGCGCGACCACACTGCAGACCAAGCTGGCCCAGGCCCGTGAGGCCGACCGCGCCGCACTCATCGGCTACCTGCCCGCCGGGTTCCCCGACGTGGAGTCCTCGATCCGGGTCGTCCAGGCCATGGTCGAGGGCGGGTGCGACGTCATCGAGGTCGGCCTGCCCTACTCCGACCCCATGATGGACGGGCCCACCATCCAGCGCGCCGCCGACCAGGCACTGGCCTCGGGCACCACCACCGACGACGTCTTCACGGTCGTGGAGGCCACCGCCGCCACCGGCGCCGCCGCCCTGGTCATGTCCTACTGGAACCCGATCGAGCGCTACGGCGTGGAGCGCTTCGCCACCGAACTCGCCAAGGCGGGCGGAGCCGGGGTCATCACCCCCGACCTCATCCCGGAAGAGGCCGAGGAGTGGTACGCCGCCTCCGACCGGGCCGGGCTGGACCGGATCTTCCTCGTGGCGCCCTCCTCCTCCGAGCGGCGGCTGGAGCTCACCACAGGAGCCAGCAGCGGTTTCGTGTACGCGGCTTCGCTCATGGGCGTCACCGGAACCCGGGCCCAGGTCGCCGACACCGCGGAGACCCTGGTGCGGCGCACCCGCGAGGTCACCCGTGAGTCGCGTCTGCCGATCTGCGTGGGCCTGGGAATCTCCACGTCCGCACAGGCCGCGGAGGTCGCCGGGTACGCCGACGGGGTCATCGTGGGCGCCGGTTTCTGTCAGCGCGTCTTGGACGCACCCGACCTGGAGACCGGTCTCGTGGCCGTGCGCTCCTTCGCTCAGGAGCTGGCCGCCGGGGTCCGCTCCCGGTAGCGCCGACCTTCGGTTGGACGGCCACCGGCCGGACTCCAGGCCAGCGGTGGGTCGCCCCTCGACGGGCGACCCACCGTTTTTCTGTGTCCGGGCAGGTGCGGGCGCACAGAGGGCCCCGAACCGCACGGGTCCGTGTCACGAGGACGCTACACACAGTAGGCTCAGTGTCGACACTCAGGGCAATGGCTTGCTTACTCAAAGCCATGCTCGCGGATGACCGACCCCTCTCCGAAGGCCCGACATGCCGGACACCACCGATGACGCCCCCGCCCCGCCGCGATCCCGCTGGGAGCAGGTCCAACCCTGGCTCACCCTCGCCTGCAGAGCCGGTCTCGCCGCCGTCCTCATCACCGCGGCCGTCACCAAGTTCCCGCCGGCCCTGTCCGTCCAGGCGGTCGAGGCCTACGACCTCTTCTCTCCAGAGTTCGCCCAGCTCATCGGCTATACTCTGCCCCTCTTCGAGCTCGCCTTGGCCCTACTCCTGATCATCGGACTCGCCAGCCGCTACGCGGGTGCCGCCAGCGCATTCCTCATGGTCGTCTTCATCGCCGGGATCGTCTCCGCGATGGCCCGCGGACTGAACATCGACTGCGGCTGCTTCGGCGCCGGCGGCCAGGTCGAACCAGGCGAGACCACATACGGGATCTCCATCGCCCGCGACATCGCCTTCGGGGCCATGGGCGCGTTCATCGCCCTCTGGCCCCGCTCACCCTTCGCCCTCGACCGCGCCCTCGGGCTCTTCCGATGACCCGGGCGCATGTGGAACCACGGCGCCGCTGGGACTACGGCGCCGCTGAACCCCGGCGCCTCCGAGGCCGCGGCCGAACCAACCGAAGTACGGAAACAGGGGAAAACCATGGGGAGTGAAGCGCGCCAGCGCGGCCGCGAGAAGCTCAGGGAACAGCGCGCGCAAGAGAGGCGGGCCGCCAAACGCAAGAAGAACCTCATCGTGGCAGGCGCCGCCATCGCCGTCGTCCTGCTCGTCGTCGGTATCGGCTACGCCGTCCTCAGCTCCGACCGGAGCGAGGGTTACGAAGGGCCACTGGCCGCCCAGACCCTCCAAGACGACGGCAGCGTCGTCATGGCGGACGAGGACGTCGCCGCCCCCGTCGTCGAGGTCTACGCCGACTACCAGTGCCCGGCCTGCCGCCAGTTCGAACTCCACAACGGTGACGTCCTCAAAGAGAAGGCGGCCGAAGGCGAAGCCGTCGTCCACTACCGCACCGTCAGCATCTTCGCCGAAGAGCCCGCGCCCACCAGCAGCAACTCGCTACGGGCCGGCGCCGCGGGCCGCGCCGCCGCCGACCACGGCGTCTTCGTCGAGTACAACGACCTCCTCTTCGAGAACCAGCCCAACGCCGAGGAAGAGGGTTACAGCGTCGCCGACCTCAACGCGTGGTTCCGCCAGACCGACGCCGACGAGGAGCAGGCCACCGACTTCGAGGAGAGCCTCGAAGCCGAATCCGCCGTGGTCACCGAATTCACCGAGGAGTACCTGCCCGTGCTCGCCGCCGACGCCACCGAACAGATCGGCGAGGAATCCCTCGGAGCCATGGTCCTGAGCGACCTCCTCGCCTGGGGGGAGGAACAGGGACACGACTCCTCGTTCCTGGACGGCACATACACGGGCGAGATCATCGACGCCACAGGAACGGCCTACACTCGCTACAGCGGAGACAACGAGTTCCGCGGTACACCATCCGTCTACGTCAACGGCGAGTTGCTGGACAACAACACCGCCATGACCGCCAGGGGTCTGTCCGAGGCGATCGCCTCAGCGGGCGACGGCGAAGTCGACACCGAGCCGATGGGCGAGGACGACGGGGGTGACGCGGAGTAGAACCCCTGAACAGACCCCCCGCACGCGGGGCGAACCCGAGAGCAGAGCAGTGACATTGTCGTCGACAGCTTCCGAGGGCGCGGCCGAGTACGGCCGCGCCCTCGCGGCCATCCCCAGTCCTGAGGTCAACTCGATCCCCATCGGACCGCTGGAGATCCACTTCTACGCCCTGTGCATCCTCGCCGGCGTCATCGTCGCCGTGTTCTGGAGCGAGCGCCGCTGGAAGGCGATGGGAGGCGAGCCCGGCACCATCATGGACATGGCCGTCTGGGCCGTGATCCTCGGCCTGATCGGTGGCCGCCTCTACCACGTCATCAGCGACGCCCAACTGTACTTCGGCCCGGGCAAGGAACCCATCCGAGCCCTCTACATCTGGGAGGGCGGCCTCGGAATCTGGGGCGCGATCCCCCTCGGAGCGGTCGGCGTGTGGCTGGTCGCCCGCAAGCGCGGACTGTCGATGTCCAAGCTCGCCTTCGCCATCGCCCCCACCATCCCCCTGGCCCAGGCCATCGGCCGCTGGGGCAACTACTTCAACCAGGAACTGTTCGGCCGCCCCACCGACGTGCCCTGGGCCCTGGAGATCAACCTCACCCCCGAGGGCTACCTCCGCGCCGGCATGGAGCCGGGTGTCACCACCTACCACCCCACCTTCCTCTACGAGTCCCTCTGGTGCCTCGTCCTTGCCGTCCTCCTCGCCTACCTCGGACGCCGCTACGAGAACTCCCTCCAGGGCGGACGCCTCTTCGCCCTCTACCTGATGGGCTACTGCGTGGGCCGGTTCTGGATCGAGTACCTGCGCGTGGACCCGGCCAACGACTTCTTCGGCCTGCGCCTCAACAACTGGACCTCCATCGCGGTCTTCGCCGGTGCCCTCGCGTACTTCATCTGGGCCGGCCGCCGACTCGACTCCTTCTCCACCGCCGTCGTCCCGCCCGGACACGACGCGGGCACCCAGGTGTTCGGCGACACAAAGGACGGTGAGACAACCGACGAAGGCACCGTCTACAGCGCCGTGGACACGGAAGATTCGGTGTATGACCAGGCCAGCGGCTCATCCGAAGGCGCCGGCACGGAATACCACCCGAGGCCTGAGCGATCTAGTAGCGAGGGCTCGACGGAGGACGGCGCAGACGGCGCCGAGGACGGCTCCGGGTCGAAGCCCGATTAAATGGCGGGAAAGAGCCTTACCCCGGTGTGTCGGCCCGTGGCCGACGGCGCCGCAAGGCGTATCCCGCACCAGTCGAGCAGACCACGGGTTGACGATTGAGAAAGACCGTGAGCAGAGCCGGTAGAAGCCGGCGTGGTGGTACCCGCCGCGCTGACAACACCCGCATCGAGGACCACGCCGACGACTACGGCTACGAGGACGAGTACGACCCGGAGGAGGACTTCTCCGCCGAGTACGGTCACACCCACACCCGTCCCGGGGCAACGGAGTACGACGAGTACGACGACCCCGACGGCGTATACGAGGAGGACTACGACGACGCGGAGGGCCGGGCCCACGAGGCCGGTCGCACTGCCGGCCGCCAGGGTCGACGCAAGGGCAAGGACAAGCGCGGTCCGGGCCGCGTCTCCGCCTTCTCCGCGTCGGCGATCAAGAAGGTGTCGGTCCTGGGTGACCGGCCCAACCAGATCGTGTACACCCTGGCCGAACAGAGCAAGCGCAAGCGCGGAACCGCCGTGCTCGGCGTTCTGCTGGGTGCCTTCAGTATCGCGCTGGTCGCCCTCCTGGGCGTGCTGTCCTTCCAGCTGGTCACGGGTACCGGCGGGAGCAGCGCCGGGGGTGAGGACTCCATCTCCGCACCACCGGACGGGCACAGCACCATCACCCCGGAGCTCTACCTGTTCGAACCGGACCAGCCTGAGGTGTTCGGCTCCATCGAGGAGCGCCCCGCCGAGGCCGAACCCATGACCGAGGAGTCGGTCTTCGGCCCGGTCGAGGAGGTGGAACTGGCCGACATGCAGCTGGAACTGCGCAGCACCGAGGTCACCGACTCCTGCACCTCGCTGGTGTGGGGCGAGGAGCTCGGGCAGAGCCTCCTGGACGCCAACTGCCTCAACGCGGCCTCGGGTGTGTACACCGACGCCGACGAGGACCACGTCGCCCAGGTGACCCTGTTCGACCTGTCCGACAGCGACGGCGCCACCGACGTGGCCGCCGCCATGGACCCGACCAACAGCGACACCGACGCCGGGTTCCTGCTGAGCCAGACCGGTGGCGACATCCCGGGTCTCGAGGACGGGTACAGCCAGGCCAACACCCAGGTCATGGGCCACTACCTCGCCGTGTTCTGGGTCGCGGACACCGACGGCTCCGAGCCCGGGGACGACGCGGACCTGGCCACCCTGAGCGTGGCGTCCATGAGCGCGTTCAGCTTCGTCTACGACGAGGTCGTCGCACACACCCCGGAAGAGGAAGAGGGGTAGCGGAACTGTCCGGCCCCGCCGGACGTCCCGATATGATCTCGGTCAGATCGGCCCGTCCTCCAGGGCCGTAACGAGGAGGCAGAGCTCCCCCTCGGTTCCCGAGCGCAGCCGGGCCGGTCACGTTACGTGGCCGGCCCGAATCCACGGAAAGGTCCATTGGGTGTCCCCTTCTGAACCCTCGACGCCTGGCAGGCCGGGCCGCCGGAGGAAAACCAGCGAGCCCGACGAGGCTCAGACCGAGACCACCCCGTCCGAGGCCGCCCCGACCCGGGCGGGCGGGCGCCGCAAGGGCGGCGGGCGCCGCAAGAAGGAGCCCAAGCGCTTCGGCCGGATGCTGCCCCTCCTGGTGGGCGCGCTCGTCGTGGCGCTCATCGCTCTGGGCGCGGTCCTGTACGTGCAGATCTCCGGGGACGGCGCGGGGGACGAGGCCGCTCAGGAGTCCCGGCCGGCGGTCTACCGCGTGGTCGACACCGGCAACATGAACGAGGTGCTCGCCTCCCGGGACATCGACAGCCGCGAACTGAACGCCGGCGAGCTGTTCGAGCGCAGCACCGCCGAAATCTCCAGCCAGAGCATCGATTTCGCCCTGCGCGACTCCGAACTGGTCGAGGACTGTTCCGAAGCGGTCTGGGGCGATGAGGTCGAGGAGGCCCTGGCCGCCGCGGACTGCACCCAGGCGGGCAGCGCCACCTACATGGCCGACAACTACTTCGGTGCGGCCACCGTGTTCAACCTCGACGACGTCGAGGACAGCCGGGCCGTGGCCAGCGCCATGGACCTGCCCGAACCCGAGGAGGAGGGTGAGGAGCCTGTCGACCCCGGGTTCATCCTTCCGCCCTCCGGTGAGGAGCCCCTCGACCGCCTCGGCTCGGGCTACAGCGCCGCCGACGCGATCGTCAGCGGCCACTACCTGGTCGTGGTCTGGGTCCAGGCCACCGACTCCGACTCGGTCGAGGACCGCGTCAGCCTGGCCAGCCCCTTGGTCGCCCTGGCCAACTTCCGAGACCCCCTCTACCGCCGCATGGTGGAACTCTCCGACACTGTCGAGGACACCGGCGGAGAAGAGGAAACGGTCGAACCACCGGTCGAGGAAGAGCCGCTCGAGGAGGAGCCGGTGGAGGAAGCGCCGGTCGAGGAGGAGCCCGTCGTCCCCGCCGACTAGCGCCGCGACCGCACCCCGGCCCCACCGCGGCCGCACGCCGAACGCACCGGCCGAGAACGGGGCCGGGCCCGGCGGGACACCTGTCCCACCGGGCCCGGCCCCGTTCTCCACCAGCTGACGCCCTAGTTCTGCCCCTGACCCAAGTCCTGGTCCCTACCGCGGTCCTTCTCCCGGTCCTTGGCCTGGTTCTGCACCTGGATCTCCTCCAACCGGGCGACCAGTTCAGAGGCCAGCACCCGCAACCCCGAGAACCGGTGCTCGGGCAGGTCCAACAGGCTGTGCCCGGCCAGCCACCCCGGCGCCGAAGCCACCGCGTGCCGGGCCGTGCGCTTGTTGACCGACCGCCCGCGCCAGGCCGCCACCTCCATCAGCCCCGTCCGCAACGTCGCCGTGAGCGTCCCGTGCGCCCGCCCTTGCAGGTGGGCCAGGAGCCGACCGGTGCTGCCACCCGGCTCAGGGTTGCGGGTCAGCCGGATCGCGGTCAGGTCCGGGGCGCCCGCACCCCGCAGGAACCGCACCCGCGTCCCGGGCTCGACCATGGCGCGAAACTCCTTCTGACCCGCCTCGTCGCGCACCCACACGGAGTTCGAGGGCACCAACACGTAGGTGTGGTCGGTGGTGGCGGCCAGCGCCGCCCGAGCCGCCAACCGGTCCCACCCGCCGGTAACGTTGACGATCGCGCACTTGCCCACAGCGGTGGGGGAGTCCATCCACGTGGACAGGCGCACCCGAACCTCCTTGGTGACCTCCTTGGGCCAGTCACCCACCAGCGCGGGCGCGCCCGACTCCGGCCCCAGGTCCTCAGTGATCCGCTCCAGCACCGCGGTGGCACGCTCGACATCCAACCCGCCCCGCGCCTCCTTGGCGTTCACCCCCTGGCTGTACACCCGGGAGGCGTCACCACTGGCCGAGGGGAGCGTGCGCGACAGCGGACGCAGCACGTACAAGTCACTGGCCGCACCGATCGACTCCGCACCCAGGTACCGGTTGAAGTCCGGCCACACCGCCTCCAAGAGCAACCCCGACCGCACCAGGCGCGCCTGGGTCGCGGCGGCCAGCTTGGGCGTGGTCTCGCTCGCACCGTAGGCCACCAGGACCCGCCCCCGCCTCGGGTCGGCCAGCCCCTCCACACCGCGGCGCACGAACAACTCCACCCCGTCCGGGGTGTAGGGCGGGTCGGTGAAGACCACGTCGGCGCGCTCACGCACGTTCGCGGTCAGCCCCAACCGCAGGTCCGCGCTGTACGTGTACACCGGCAGGCCCAACCGCTCGGCCACCGCGTCGATGTGGGCCAGCACCCGCTCGTCCAGGTCCACCACGTCCACCCGCACACCCGGCTGCACCAGGGGAAGGGCCAGGGACGTCAGGTCGTGGTCGCCCACACACAGCACCGCGCGCTGGCGCAGGTCGAAGCGGGTCGCCAGGAACAGGGCCCGGCGCAGCGCGGTCTCAGCGGTCGCGGACACGTGGTCCAGGTCCAGATCCGAAGCCGGTCCCTCAGCGACGGCGCGCACCAGCTCCGCGGCGGCCCGGGGATGCCCGGAGAGCAGATGGGCCACCGGGTCGGCCAGCATCGGTGCGGTGGCTCCGGTGTAGCGGCCGGGACGGAGCAGACGGCACCGGTCCTGTTCGGGCTCGCGCACCAGCTCCCCGGCCTCGTCCAGGGCCTCCAGCAGGGACGCCACCACGGCATGGGCGACACCGCCCGCCCGCACCAGGTCGTTGGCGCTCCACCACCGGCCGTCGGAGAGCAGCGACAGGATCAGCCGGGGACGCGGCGCGTCCGCCCCGTGCTCGCGGAGGAAGGCCTCCGCGGCCGCAGGTAGGGGAGGATGGTCGTCGGGGCGGGCTGCTGCCGGGGTATCCAGTACCGGGACGCCCGGCACGCGGGTGAGCTCGGCCGAGGTGTGGGCCCGGGAGCGGTCCTGGCCGGGGGAATTCGGATGTCCTGCCATGCGGAGATCCTCCCACGTCACCGCGGGGACCACGGTGACGCGGGACAGTGCGGTTCATGCGCGATGAGGGAGATATCACGCAACGGTGCATTTCCTCCCACTTGGGTAGGCCGTTGACGCCGGGGTAATCTGACGTAGCAACGCACTGTGCCCGTGTGCCCGCGGTGACAGAGCAGACCCCGGTCGAACTCTGATCCCGTTTGGGAGGTTTAGCCGGTTTCCCAGGTGGAAAAACAAGCGAGGCCAGCCCGCATCGGAGGCGACTCCGAGTGGGACAGGTATCACCTTCCACGGGGCGGGCACGCAGGAACCAACGGCGCACCGCGGCGCCACCTGGTCTAGACCCTCGATTCGCATCCGGGCTGGACCAGCGTGTATAAGAGAACCTGCCCGCAGCGGGAGACCCGACCACACCGGCGACACGACGACGTGACCGCGACACGGTGAACGGACCGGACCACCCGCACAGCCGGGACCCCCGCCCCACGGCGGACACAACAGCATCACGCAGCAGGGCCAACGTCGTCCCGAATGCGCTTTTCACGAAGCCGACAGAAGACGACAGGAGGGTACATGCCTGCTGCCCAGGTGCGGCGTTCGACCGTCCCAACGAACGCGAAGTCCACTTCCCAGGGCCTGTACGACCCCACCTTCGAGCACGACGCCTGCGGTGTCGGATTCGTAGCCGACCTCACTGGACGTCGCAGCCACGACATCGTGCAAAAGGCGCTCACGGTCCTGCGCAACCTGGACCACCGCGGAGCCGCCGGCGCCGACCCCGACGACGGCGACGGCGCGGGCATCCTCACCCAGGTACCCCACGAGCTCTACACCGAAGTCTGCGACTTCCCGCTCCCCGAAGCCGGCGCCTACGCCACCGGCATCGGATTCCTCCCCTCCGACGCCGCCGAACGCGCCGCCGCGGTGGAGCAGATCAACGCCATCGTCGACGACGAAGGCCTCACCCTCCTCGGCTGGCGCGAGGTCCCCTTCGAACCGCAGTACAGCGGCCCCGCCGCCCGTGACGTCATGCCCTACTTCGGGCAGCTCTTCATCACCGGCCGCCAGGGAACCCCCACCGAGGGCCTCACCGGAATCGACCTCGAGCGCCACGCCTACTGCGTCCGCAAGCGCGCCGAACACGAGACCGACGTCTACTTCCCGAGCCTGTCCCCGCGCACCATCGCCTACAAGGGCATGCTCACCACCCCGCAGCTCGAACCGTTCTTCCCGGACCTGTCCGACCGCCGCTACAACTCCGGCCTCGCCCTGGTCCACTCCCGGTTCTCCACCAACACGTTCCCGTCCTGGCCCCTCGCCCACCCGTTCCGCTACGTGGCACACAACGGCGAGATCAACACCGTCAAGGGCAACCGGAACATGATGCGGTCCCGCGAAGCCAAGCTCGCCACCGACCGCATCCCCGGCGACCTCGACCGCATCTTCCCGATCGTCGACCCCGACGACTCCGACACCGCGTCCTTCGACGACGCCCTCGAACTCCTGCACCTCGGCGGCCGCTCACTCCCGCACGCCGTCCTCATGATGATCCCGGAACCCTGGGAGAACCACACCGAGATGGACCCGGCCGTACGGGCCTTCTACGAGTACCACTCCACCCTCATGGAGCCCTGGGACGGCCCCGCGTCCGTCTCCTTCACCGACGGCACCCTCGTCGGCTCCGTCCTGGACCGCAACGGCCTGCGCCCCGGACGCTACTGGGTCACCGACGACGGCCTCGTCGTCCTCGCCTCCGAAGCCGGCGTCCTCGACATCGACCCCGCCACCGTCGTCCGCAAGGGCCGACTCCAGCCCGGCCGTATCTTCGTCGTCGACACCGCCCAAGGCCGGATCATCGAAGACGAGGAACTCAAGGCCGAACTCGCCAACGAACACCCCTACCAGGAGTGGATCGACAACGGCGTCCTGCGCCTGGCCGACCTCCCCGAGGCCGACCCCGCGCCCGTCACCGAACTCAACCTCGCCCAACAGGTCTTCGGCTACACCGAGGAAGAACTCCGCATCATCCTCACCCCGATGGCCCGCACCGGCGCCGAACCCATCGGCTCCATGGGCACCGACACCCCGGTGGCGGCCCTCTCCGACCGCTCGCGCCAGCTCTTCGACTACTTCTCGCAGAACTTCGCGCAGGTCACCAACCCGCCGCTCGACGCCATCC
Source organism: Nocardiopsis oceani (assembly GCF_054777395.1). Classification (NCBI taxonomy): domain Bacteria; kingdom Bacillati; phylum Actinomycetota; class Actinomycetes; order Streptosporangiales; family Nocardiopsidaceae; genus Nocardiopsis; species Nocardiopsis oceani. The sequence continues at coordinate 98,498 of NZ_BAAHAR010000013.1, read as the reverse complement.
GCGAGGAAATGGTCACCAGCCTCGCCACCCTCCTCGGCGCCGAACACAACATCCTGGCCGACACACCGGGCGACAACCAGCGCCTCGTCCTGCCCACCCCGGTCGTCGACCAGGCCCAACTCGCCGCCATCACCGCCGCCGGCAAGACCAACCCGGCACTCGCGACCTTCACCGTCGACGGCACCTACCCCGTCGACGGCGGCGGCGACGCGCTCTCCGCCCGCCTGGCCGAGATCAACACCGAGGTCTCCGCGGCCATCGCCGACGGCGCCCACATCCTCGTCCTCAGCGACCGGGCCGCCGACGCCACCCGCGCGCCCATCCCGTCACTGCTCCTCACCGGATCGGTGCACCACCACCTCGTCCGCGAGAAGACCCGCACCGAGGTCGGCCTCCTCATCGAAGCCGCCGACGTCCGCGAATGCCACCACGTGGCCCTCCTCATCGGATACGGCGCCTCCGCGGTGAGCCCGTACCTGGCCCTGGAAACCGTCCGCGACATGGTCGAGCGCGGCACCCTCGGCGGCATCGACGCCGACACCGCCGTCCGCAACACCGCCAAGGCCTACGCCAAGGGCGTCCTCAAGATCATGTCGAAGATCGGCGTGTCCACGGTCAGCTCCTACACCGGCGCCCAGATCTTCGAAGCCCTCGGCCTCGGCCAGGACGTCATCGACCGCTGCTTCACCGGCACCACATCCCGGCTCGGTGGCGTCGGCTTCGACGTCCTCGCCGAAGAGGTCGCCATCCGCCACCGCCGCGCCCACAACGCCAACCCCAACGCCCACCGGCGGCTCGAGGTCGGCGGCGAATACCAGTGGCGCCGCGAGGGCGAACCCCACCTCTTTAACCCCGAGACGGTCTTCAAGCTCCAGCACTCCACCCGGAGCCGCAGCTACGAGATCTTCAAGGAGTACACGAACAAGGTCGACGACCAGGCCGAGAAGCTCATGACCCTCCGCGGACTCTTCCGCCTCAAGGAAGGCGTGCGCGAACCCATCTCCGTCGACGAGGTCGAGCCCACCTCCGCGATCGTCAAGCGCTTCTCCACCGGCGCCATGTCCTACGGCTCCATCTCCGCCGAGGCACACGAAACCCTCGCCATCGCGATGAACCGCCTCGGCGGCAAGTCCAACACCGGCGAGGGCGGCGAGGACCCGGACCGCTTCACCCGCGACGCCAACGGCGACCTCCGCCGCAGCGCCATCAAGCAGGTCGCCTCCGGCCGCTTCGGCGTCACCTCCCACTACCTCAGCAACGCCGACGACATCCAGATCAAGATGGCCCAGGGCGCCAAGCCCGGCGAAGGCGGCCAGCTGCCCGGCCACAAGGTCTACCCGTGGGTCGCCGACACCCGGCACTCCACCCCCGGCGTCGGCCTCATCTCGCCGCCGCCCCACCACGACATCTACTCCATCGAGGACCTCGCCCAGCTCATCCACGACCTCAAGAACGCGAACCCGTCCGCGCGGGTCCACGTCAAGCTGGTCTCCGAAGCGGGCGTCGGCACCGTCGCCGCGGGCGTCTCCAAAGCCCACGCCGACGTCGTCCTCGTCTCCGGCCACGACGGAGGCACCGGCGCCTCGCCGCTCACCTCCCTCAAGCACGCCGGCACACCCTGGGAGCTCGGCCTCGCCGAAACCCAGCAGACCCTGCTGCTCAACGGCCTGCGCGACCGCATCGTCGTCCAGACCGACGGCCAGATGAAGACCGGCCGCGACGTCGTCATCGCCGCCCTGCTCGGCGCCGAAGAGTACGGCTTCGCCACCGCGCCCCTCATCGTGTCCGGCTGCGTCATGATGCGCGTCTGCCACCTCGACACCTGCCCCGTCGGCGTCGCCACCCAGAACCCCGCCCTGCGCGAGCGCTACTCCGGCCAGGCCGACCACGTCGTCAACTTCTTCGAGTTCATCGCCGAAGAAGTCCGCGAATACCTCGCCCAGCTCGGCTTCCGCAGCCTCGACGAAGCCATCGGCGCCGTCGACCTGCTCGACACGGCCGAAGCCGTCGACCACTGGAAGGCACAGGGCCTCGACCTGTCGCCCGTCCTCCACGAGGTCGAACCCATCACCGGCGACCACCGCTCCCACCGGCGCGGCCAGGACCACGGCCTCGAAAAGGCCCTGGACAACACCCTCATCCAACTCAGCGAGGGCGCACTCGACTTCGGCCAGCCCGTCAAGCTCGAACTCCCGGTCCGCAACGTCAACCGCACCGTCGGCACCATGCTCGGCCACGAGGTCACCAAGCGCTACGGCGCCAACGGCCTCCCCGAGAACACCATCGACGTGACCTTCACCGGATCCGCGGGCCAGTCCTTCGGCGCCTTCGTGCCCAAGGGCATCACCCTGCGCCTGTCCGGCGACGCCAACGACTACGTCGGCAAGGGCCTCTCCGGCGGCCACGTCATCGTCCGACCCGCCGACAGCTCCACCCTGACCGCCGAAGACCACATCATCGCCGGCAACGTCATCGGCTACGGGGCCACCTCCGGAGAGATCTTCCTCCGCGGCATCGTCGGCGAACGCTTCTGTGTCCGAAACTCCGGCGCCACCGCCGTCGCCGAAGGCGTCGGCGACCACGGCTGCGAATACATGACCGGCGGCCGCGCCATCGTCCTCGGCCGCACCGGACGCAACTTCGCGGCCGGCATGTCCGGCGGCATCGCCTACGTCCTCGACCTCGACGGCGACCACGTCAACGGCGAAATGGTCAACATCGAGGAACTCACCACCGAAGACCGCGAGTTCCTCACCGACGTCCTCACCCGCCACCAGGCCGCCACCGGCTCCACGGTCGCCGAACGCCTCCTGGCCCAAGGCGACAAGGGACTCGACCGCATCTCCAAGGTCATGCCGCGCGATTACAAGCGCGTCCTACTCGCCCAAGCCGAGGCCGAACGAGAAGGACGCGACGTCAACGAGGCCGTCATGGCCTCCGCGCAGTCCTGAACGCCAGTCCACGAAAGGAGGAAGAACCATGGCTGACCCCAAGGGATTCCTGAAGATCACCGAGCGCGAGCTCCCCAAGCACCGCCCCGTCGACGTACGCATCCAGGACTGGCGCGAAGTCCAGGAGGACTTCGACCGAGGAACCGTCACCAAGCAGGCCTCACGCTGCATGGACTGCGGCATCCCCTTCTGCCACAACGGCTGCCCCCTCGGCAACCTCATCCCCGAGTGGAACAACCTCGTCCACAACCACGACTGGGCCGAGGCGATCGAACGGCTCCACGCCACCAACAACTTCCCCGAATTCACCGGACGCCTCTGCCCCGCGCCCTGCGAATCGGCGTGCGTGCTCGGCATCAACCAGCCCGCCGTCACCATCAAGAACGTCGAGGTCTCCATCATCGACCGCGCGTGGGAGGAAGGCTGGGTCAAGCCCCTGCCCCCCACCACCCGCACCGGTAAGACCGTCGCCGTCGTCGGCTCCGGCCCCGCCGGACTCGCCGCCGCACAGCAGCTCACCCGCGCCGGGCACGACGTCACCGTCTACGAGCGCGCCGACCGCATCGGCGGCCTGCTCCGCTACGGCATCCCCGAATTCAAGATGGAGAAGCGGCACATCGACCGCCGCCTCGCCCAGATGACCGCCGAAGGCACCACCTTCCGCACCAGCGTCAACATCGGCGTCGACATCACCGTCGACCAGCTCAAGGCCGACCACGACGCCGTCGTCCTCACCGGCGGAGCCACCGCCTGGCGCGACCTGCCCGCCAAGGGCCGCGAACTCAAGGGCATCTACCAAGCCATGGAATACCTGCCCCTGGCCAACAAGGTCCAGGAAGGCGACCTCGACCGGGCACCTATCCACGCCGAAGGCAAGCACGTCGTCGTCATCGGCGGCGGCGACACCGGCGCCGACTGCGTCGGCACCGCCCACCGCCAGGGAGCCGCCTCGGTCACCCAGCTCGAGATCATGCCCAAGCCCCCGGCCAACCGGCCCGACAACCAGCCCTGGCCGACCATGCCCATGCTCTACAAGGTCACCAGCGCACACGAAGAAGGCGGCAAGCGGATCTACTCCGTCAACACCGTCGAATTCGTCAGCGACGACCAAGGCAACGTCTGCGGCATCAAGCTCGTCGAGGTCAAGCGCGGCCCGAACGGCTTCGAACCGGTCGAGGGCACCGAACGCGAGATCCCCGCCGACCTCGTCACCCTCGCCATGGGCTTCGTCGGCCCCGAGAAGGAAGGCCTCCTCGACCAGCTTGGCGTCGAACTCGACGGCCGCGGCAACGTCGTCCGCGACAGCGACTACCGCACCACCGTCGACGGCGTCTTCTGCGCCGGCGACATGGGCCGCGGCCAGTCGCTCATCGTCTGGGCCATCGCCGAAGGCCGCTCCGCCGCCGCGGGCGTCGACGCCTACCTCACCGACGACACCGCCCTGCCCGTGGCCATCCCACCCACCGAGAGGCCCCTCGTCTAGCGGAGGCCTCAGGGCACCGACCACGGGCCAAACCGCGGCGCAGACCCCAAGAGAACACCGTCGGGCGCGGGATCTATCCCGCGCCCGACGCGCGTTCTACGATCAAGCCATGGTCTACCGACTGATCGGTGAAGGCGCCATGATCCTGCACATGGCCTTCCTCATCTACGTCGTCATCGGCGGATTCATCGCCTGGCGCTGGCCCCGCACCTTCTGGATCCACTTCCCCGTCGCCCTCTACGCCTTCGGCATCACCGTCATCGGCTGGGAATGCCCCCTCACCCACGTCGAGAACTGGGGCCGCGAGAACGCCGGACAGGCCGGGCTCCCCGACGTCGGCTTCATCGACCACTACCTCACCGGCGTCATCTACCCCGCCGAACACCTCCTCACCATCCAGATCCTCGTCGGAGTCGCCGTCATCCTCTCCTGGCTCGGCCTGCTCTACCGGCGCCGCAGACGCCCCACAACCCAGGCCCGCGCGTAAAGATCGCGAATGGATCACGGCCACGCTATTCACGCAGACCACAAGCGGCCGTACCGTCGAAACATGACCGTTGTGACCTGGGACTCCTACCGTGCAGCCGACCACTTCACCCTGCGCAGTGCCCGGCTCATCGACCGGCACCGCTTCGCCTACCTCTTCCAAGCAGGGCCAGCCGAACCCATCCGCACCACACTCGCCGCCTACCGCAACCTCGACGGCGGCTACGGCAACGCGCTCGACCCCGACCTGCGCGGACACGCAAGCCAACCCGTCGCCACCGAACTCGCCCTGCGCTACCTCGACGAACTCGGCACCATCCCCGAAAGCCTCGGCAACGGAATCTGCCAGTACCTCGCCAGCACCAGCAACGACGACGGCGGACTCCCCGCCGTCCGCCCCAGCGTCCGCTTCACCGAAGCCGCACCCTGGTACCAGCACACCACCGACTTCCGCAGCCGCCTCGACACCACCGCGATGATCACCGGCCTACTCCACAAGAACAACATCGCCCACCCCTGGCGCGACACCGCCACCGCCTACTGCTGGAAACGCATCGACGCACTCCACTGGACCAACCCCCACGAAGCGATCGGCGTCTGCACATTCCTGCAATACGCACCCGACCGCCACCGCGCCATAGCCGCAATGACCCACCTCTCCACGATGATCCGCGCCGTCATCGACGTGCACCCGCGCACCGCCGGCCACGTCCACACCCCACTCGACCTCGCCAACCACCCCGACCACATCGCCCGACCCCTCTTCACCGACAACGAGATCGAACGAAACCTCGAAGCGTTCGAACAACAGCAACGCCCCGACGGCGGCTGGGACGCCTCCTGGGACCACTGGGACACCGGCGCCACCCTCGAACGCGAAGGCATGCGCACCATCCAACGCCTGCGCATCCTGCGCGCCTACGGCCGCGTCCAACCCGAACTGCCCCGCCCGCGCCGCTCCCCGTAATGGACCGGGAACCCCAGCGCCCCGCCACCCGACGTGGGGCGCACTGACGCGCGAGCACCCGACACCCGAGCACCGAACGGCCGACCCCAACCGACCCGCACGCCTCAACCCAACGCCAGCGCACGCACCCCCACACCCTCCAGCACCCCGCGCTCCACACGAACCGCCGCACGACCCGTCACCACACGCACCGCCCCCAGACCACCCGAGCCACCAGCCCCCGACAGCACCCGCGCCAACGCCTCCCGGTCGGCCGCCCCGAACAACACCTCGTCCACCAGAGCCAGCCCCCGGCCGGACGTCCACGGCTCCCGCCCCAGCGCGTCCGCCATATCCACCCCGTGCAGCACCAGCTCCACCACCCGGGTCACCAAGAAATCCGTCAACAGCATCGGATCACCGTGCCGCGTCACCAGAGCCCGACGCACCGGCTCCCGCGCCACCCGCGGCTCCAAGTCCCGCCACGCCGCACGCAGCACCCGCCCCGGCTCACCGGCGTCCGCCCGACGCCCCGCCGCGGCCACCGCCCCCTCGACCCGCTCCGCGTTCACCTCAGGCGAAAACCGCACATCCGGCGAGTAATACCCCACAGCCGACACAAAGGGGCGCCCCGGCTCCGGCAGCACCCCATCCAGAGACACGCCCACCTGGTGCAACGCACCCACCGTGTGCACCGCCAAAGCCGCCACATCCCACGGCACACAACGCGTCGGCAACACCGCCTCCTCCTCCGACAACCCCAACAGCACCCCCGCCAAAGCCGCCACCTCATCCGACAGCGCCCCCACCACCACACCCCGACCGAACACCCCAACCACCCTCCACACGACCGCGAAACGCCCACACACTAACGACCAACCACCACCCCAGCCCCCGCAACCCCACCCCCCAACAGCCCCACACCACCCGAAAACCGTCACCCACGGTCACCGAGTTCGCCCCGACTCCACCTCACATACGTGCATTCGCAACCTGGTTTAGACCACTCCATCCCCCAGACGCTCTAAAGTGATAGACGTGACACGTCGAGCAAAGATCGTTGCGACCCTAGGACCCGCCACCTCGAGCCCGGACACCCTCCGGCGCCTCGTCGACGCAGGCCTGGACGTCGCCCGACTCAACCTCAGCCACGGAACCCACGACGACCACCACGCGAGCCTCGCCAACCTCAGGCAGGCCGCACAAGACGCCAACCGCGCCGTCGGAGTCCTCGCCGACCTCCAAGGACCCAAAATCCGCCTCGGCACCTTCCCCGACGGCCCCATCGAACTCGCCGACGGCGACGAGTTCACCATCACCACCGAAGACATCCCCGGAGACACCACACGCGTCTCCACCACCTACAAAGGACTCCCCGGAGACGTCCGACCCGGCGACCGCGTCCTCATCGACGACGGCCGCGTCGTGCTGGAATGCACCAAAACCACCAGCACCGACATCCACACCCGCGTCATCTTCGGCGGACCCGTCTCCAACCACAAGGGACTCAACCTCCCCGGAGTCGCCGTCAGCGTCCCCGCCCTCACCCAAAAGGACGAGGACGACCTGCGCTGGGCACTCCGAAACCGCGCCGACATGGTCGCCCTCTCCTTCGTCCGCAGCCCCGCAGACGCCGAAGAGTGCCACCGCATCATGGACGAAGAGGGCATCACCGTCCCCCTCATCGCCAAAATCGAAAAACCACAAGCCGTGGAACGCCTCCACGACATCATCGAGGTCTTCGACGGAGTCATGGTCGCCCGAGGCGACCTCGGCGTCGAACTCCCCCTCGAAAACGTCCCCATGGTGCAGAAACGAGCCATCGAACGCTGCCGCGACAAGGCCAAACCCGTCATCGTCGCCACACAGATGCTCGAATCCATGATCAGCGCACCCCGACCCACCCGCGCCGAAGCATCCGACGTCGCCAACGCCGTCCTCGACGGCGCCGACGCCGTCATGCTCTCCGGCGAAACCAGCGTCGGCTCCTACCCGGTCGAAACCGTCGAGACCATGGCACGCATCGTCAGCGCCGCCGAACAGGAATCCCTGCGCGCCTCGCACATCCTCAACCGGGTACCCGAAACCACCGGCGGAGCCATCGCCCGCGCCGCCGCCGAAATCGGAGCCACCGTCGGCGCCAAGGCCCTCGTCGCCTTCACCATGTCCGGCGAGACCGCCCGGCGCCTCGCCCGCTACCGGTCACCCATCCCGCTGATCGCGTTCACCACCGAATACAGCACCCGCGGCCTGCTCTCCCTCACCTGGGGAGCCGAAAGCAACCAGGTCCCCTGGGTCGACAACACCGACGACATGGTCCGCCAGGTCGAAAGCGAGCTGCTCCAGCTCGGCGACTACCACAAGGGCGACAAGGTCGTCATCGTCGCCGGCAGCCCGCCCGGAACCACCGGTTCCACCAACTCCCTGCGCGTCCACCGCCTCGGCGACGCCGTCGCCCTCGGCAACAGCTGACGCGCAACCCGGCGCCCTGAACGGCGCCACCGTCGGGCCGCATCAGGTCCGGCCCGGAGGACGGCGTATGAGCCGCGCCGCCCTCTCCGGGCCGACCGGTGCGGCCAGTGCCGTTTCCGGGGCTGCTTCCGGAGCCGAGGACAGAACAGGGCCGTCTACGGGCAGCAGGGGAGTAGGGGGAGCGCCGCCGTCGCCGGCGGGCTCACTCGTGGTTGGAGGAGACCCCGCCACCCTCGAACGGCACCCGGTCCAACGGCATGTCCCACGGCAACAGGTTCCACGGGCTCCTCGGATCCTCGTCCAACAGACCCAACGCCACCCACACCCGGTCAGCGTCCCCGTGGTCGCCCTCCACACCCTTCGTCGGCCACAACAGGTAACCGGCGTGGAAAGCCGTCGACAACTGGCCCCACGACGAATAGCGGCGCTGCAGATCCGACGCCACCCGCCGCAACAGCGTCTGCGTCTCCACCGGACTCAACCAGTCCAGAGTGGCCCCACCGCACGCCAACCGGATCACGTGCACCGACTTCCACCACTGGTAGGCGCCGATGATCACGGTCTCATCGCCGTCGGCCAGACCCGTCACCCTGCGCAACCGCGCCACCTGCTCCGGGCCCAGCGTCACCGTCGCACCGGTGTCACTCCCGCCCTGGGCCAACGGCAACCGCGACCGGGCCGTCCCCGCCCGCAGATCCACCGCCAGATCCAGCGTCGGACCCCGGTGCAACTCCTCCAAGAGGGTGTCCACGGCCGCCAACAGCGACTCCCGGTCCACCACGTCCCACTGGCGCTCCAGCATCCGCCGGTAGCGCCGACGCAGCGTCGGACGCGCCAACACGTCCCAGGGCTCGGCCAGGGCCACCCGGAACGGCGCCGCCACCGCGGCGGCCCACCGCTCGGTACTCAACGGCGCGTCAGGGTCCTTGGTGCGGATCATGGGCGACTCGCGCGACCCCACCACCAACTCCGCGAAGGAACCCGCCGCCAACACCACCAGGGGCAGGAACGACCACCCGGGGAGGTCAAACGCCACGAGGAGGACCGCGATCAGGGCCACCGGGGTCCACAGCCAAGGAAGCCGCCGAGGGGACCCCCAGGCCACCACGACCCACGCCCCGATCACCAGCGCGCCGATCACCCCGGCCACCGCGGTCAGCACCCCTCGCCCCTCTCCTCAACAAGCCCCTCCAGTCAGGGCTTTCAGACCTCCAGGATCAGGGACGCGGGGCCTTCCGGGCGACCATACCCACGGGTTGTACTCAGGTTGTAGCCGTGATGTGACCGGTTCAGCCAGCTTTTGCCAACATAAAGTGACAAAAGGCCCATTTAGGCCCGAAAAGGTCGGGTAGTTACGGGGGTTCTGGCCAGACTGCCCCGCGCCGGTCTTGTCACCCGTTCGCGGCGGCGTCCTCAGCCAGCTCTGCCGCCTCGACGGCCCCGCGGAGAGCGGCAGCTGGGCCCTCAGTACTTGGGGCCCACGAACGCGTCCATCCGGGCGACCGCGTCCCGCTGTGAGACCGACACGACGTGTTTGTATCGGTGAGTTCCCTTCACCTTGCTGGAGTGGACCTTCCAGGGGATATCCAGCCGGTCCAGGGCGTCGGTGAACAACCCGATGATGTCGTTGGAGACGTTGGTGAAGTGGTACCGCGGGTACTCGTAGTGCCGCTCGCCGCCGCCTGGGAGAGTGCGTTTGATGCGGTTGACCACCCGGCATCCGTCAGAGTGCACCAGCCCTCGAACGAACTCCTCCGTGTGCTCCTCGACGATGGTCCGCTGCCAAGGCTCCAGGACGATGGTTCGATCGTGCTTCTTGCCGGGCCCGTGCTGGGGGAACAGACAGGGCCAGTGCTTCCAATTGCTGTGCACTTCGGTGCAACCGGGGGCGGGAACCCGGGAGACCTTGTGGTCCGGACGGATCGCCGCCATGCTCCCCGCGCAGAGCTCGATGAGCCCCGGCCAGGTGCCGGAACACATCACCCGCAGCCGCCAGACCCCCTTTGTGGGATCTCCAGCCGGGGTGAGGCATCCGTCGCCGAGGTAGAGGCCCAAGAGATAGCCGTAGGCATCCGTTCGCTTGGGCAAGCCGGGTACGGGTTCGCATCGAGGACAGAGGTCGGTGCCCACGTACTTGTCAACGAGTGACCGGTCGAGGGCCCAGCTCCGGAGCGTGGACCGATTGATCCCCATACGACGGCTGACTTCCGCGTAGGAGATACCGGAGTCGATCAGGGAGGTAGCTTCGCGCCTGACATGCGGTGAGTACATGGAGTGCATGTTTGCTCACGCATCCGACATTTCCAGGCTAGGGGACCCCTGAACAGCAAAAAAGCCATCCGTTTCGGATGGCCTTGGTGCCCCGGGTGGGATTCGAACCCACACTGTATGGTGTTTGAGACCATCGGCTCTGCCCTTGGCCTACCGGGGCGAGGTAGATTTGTCAAGTCATTCTCTGAAATATTTCTACTGCTGGTCCGGCGGCAGGCAGTCAACGGTGAAGTCACGATTGACCTGCATTGCCGGGGCCAACGCACAGCATACTAGCTGATCTCTGTAACCTCGTGTACGTGACGAGGACGCAGAGCCGTGTGGTGATCGCGGAAGACGAGGCCCTGATCCGCCTGGATCTCAAGGAGATGCTCGAGGAGGACGGTTACACCGTCGTCGGGGAGGCCGGCGACGGGGAGGCCGCTATCCGGCTTGCCCAGGAGCTGAAGCCGGACCTGGTGATCACTGACATCAAGATGCCGGTGCTCGACGGACTCTCCGCCGCTGAGCGCATCGCCGGGGAGCGTATCGCCCCGGTGGTGATCCTGACTGCCTTCTCCCAGCGGGAGCTGGTAGAGCGGGCGCGCGAAGCGGGGGCCATGGCCTACCTGGTCAAGCCCTTCAGCAAGTCGGACCTGGTTCCGGCGATCGAGATGGCCACCTCCCGCTACGCCGAACTGGCGGCGCTGGAGGCGGAGGTCAGCAGCCTCCAGGACCGTCTCGAGACGCGCAAGCTCGTGGAGCAGGCCAAAGGGCTGCTGCAGAGCCGCCACGGGATGAGTGAGCCCGAGGCGTTCAGGTGGATCCAGAAGAACTCCATGGACCGTCGGCTGACCATGCGCAAGGTCGCCGAGACGGTCGTCGAGACGTTGGGGGGACAGCAGGCCTGACCGGCCGATCCCCCCGTTGTGCTGACGCAGGGGCCGTACCCGACCGGGTGCGGCCCCTGCTGGTCTTGCCGTGTCGTCATTCGCGCACGAACAGTGAGGATGGTGCGCAGATCGGCTGATTCTAAGGCCCGATTGTTAGACACACGTTCAGGGTCAACCCGGATCATGTACCGGTTTGGTCTCGCTAGCGCACAATGGGGTGACGGTTGGATCACGTGGCTTAAGTGGTGCTGAATGACCAGCCTAAATCGGGCTAAACTCGCCGCACCGAACAGCTAATGGACAGCGGGCCCCGAATGCCTGTCATCCGGGACCCGCCAACCTCAGATGCGCAAGGAGCGCGCGTGCGCACACGCCTCGTGACCGTGTTGCTCGCCCTGATCACCGCATTCCTGGTGATCCCCGGGGCAGTGGCGACGGCAGACGAACAGGGCGGTGAGTCGCTGCACGGTCAGATCGGTCAGCCGGACGACCGGGATCAGGGTGTCGAAGGCATCCAGATCACGGTCTTCGAGGGTGATGACGAGATCGATGCGGTGGAAACCGACTCTGATGGAAATTGGGAAGTGGAGTTGCCCGGACCGGGCGACTACCGCGTAGTGGTGGACCAGGAGTCCGTCCCCAGCGAGTTCGCCGTACGTGAGACGGAGCTCCTCGCCGACGGTGAGGCAGAGATCGAGGTCGGCACCGACGAACAGCGGCCCCTCATCATCGCCTTGGAGGACCCGGCCGAGCCGGACGACGCCGTGGAGGACGAGGCTTCGCCTGACGACGAGGCCGTGGAGGAAGAGGACGACGGCTCGCCCGCCGACGAGGGGGTCGAGGTCGAGGGTGTCACCGGCGGCTTCGGTGAGCGCTTCGTGCAGCTCACCGCCGCGGGTCTCCTGTTCGGCCTGGTCATCGCGATCTCCGCGATCGGTCTCTCGCTGATCTTCGGTACGACGCAGGTCATCAACTTCTCGCACGGGGACATGGTCACCTTCGGTGCGATGATGGCGCTGCTGTTCAGTACCGGCGCCGCGGGGATGGGCAACTCCCTGCTGGCGATCTTCGCCGGTTTGGGGATCGCGGTCCTGTTGGGTGCCTTCCTGGAGGGCAAGCTCAACCGGACGACGCTGATCATCCTCCAGTGGTCTTCGCTCATCAGCGGTATCGCCTTGGCGACGCTCATGGGCGTGCTCGGTGACGACCTCGGTTGGCGGGTGCCGCTGTGGGCGGCGGCCGGTATCGCGGTGGTCATGGGCGCGGTCCTGGGCGGCACGATGGAGCGCTACCTGTGGCGTCCGCTGAGGAGGCGGAACGCTGCGCTGATCCAGATGTTCATCGTCTCGATCGGTCTGGCGCTGGTGCTGCGGCACGTTCTTCTGGCGCTCTTCGGGGCGAACCGGACGCGGTACGCCGGTTACCAGGTGCAGGACCTAGTGCACATCGGCCCGGTGTCGATGCCGCCGCGCGACCTGGTGATCATGGCGGTGGCGACGGCGGTCCTGGTGCTGGTGGCGTGCCTGCTGCAGTTCACCCGCATCGGTAAGGCGATGCGCGCGGTCTCGGACAACCGGGACCTGGCGGAGTCGTCGGGTATCGACGTGGACCGGGTGACGCTGTACGTGTGGTTCCTCGGCGGCGGTCTGGCGTCGCTGGGTGGTGTGCTCTTCGGCCTGAACCAGGTCGTGGACTACGAGATGGGCTTCCGTCTGCTGCTGCTCATGTTCGCCGCGGTGATCCTCGGCGGCCTGGGTACGGCCTACGGCGCGATGGTCGGCGGTATCGCCGTCGGCCTGGTGGCGATGCTGTCCACCCTGTGGTTCCCCACACAGCTCATGGAAGCGTGGGCTCTGGCCCTGATGATCCTCATGCTGCTGGTCAGGCCTCAGGGTCTGCTCGGTCGGCGCGAGCGGGTCGGCTAGGAGAGGTAGAAGATGGATATTTTCATGATCCTCGCCGAGGCCGCCAGATCCGCGGTGGGGCCGGTCGCCGCGGTGTACGCGTTGGCGGCCATCGGCCTGAACCTGCACTTCGGTTATACGGGCCTGCTGAACTTCGGTCAGGTCGGTTTCATGCTGGTGGGCGCCTACGGCGTCGGTATCAGCGTCGCGGTGTTCGACCTGCCGCTGGTGGTCGGGTTCCTGGTGGGCCTCGCCTCTTCGGTGGTGTTGGCGCTGTTGTTGGGTATCCCGACGCTGAGGTTGCGTGCGGACTACCTGGCGATCACGACGATCGCCGCGGCCGAGGTGCTGCGGCTGGTGTACCGGGCGGGTTTCGCGGAGCCGTTGACCAAGGGTGTCTACGGTCTGCAGAACCTGTCCGCGGAGTTCCGCACATGGAACGTACTGTTCGATCCGGGTGAGCGTTACGGCTTCGGTGTGTTCACGTTCAGTGGCAACCACATGTGGCTGATGACGGTGACGTGGGGTCTGGTGGCGCTGATGGCGCTGCTGACCTGGGCGTTGATCCACAGCCCTTGGGGTCGGGTCATCAAGGGCATCCGTGAGGACGAGGATGCGGTTCGCAGCCTCGGAAAGAACGTGTTCGCCTACAAGATGCAGGTGCTGGTGCTGGGAGGCATGATCGGTGCGCTGGCGGGTTGCATGCTGGCGCTGCACCAGGGTGCGATCCAGCCGGACCAGTTCAAGCCGCAGGTGACGTTCTTCCTTTGGGTGATCCTGCTGCTGGGCGGGGCTGGTCGTGTGGTCGGCCCGATCCTGGGTTCGATGGCGTTCTGGTTCCTGATGCAGTTCACGGACGGGTTCCTGCGGGGGCTGGGTCGTGAGGGCTACCTGCCGTTCCTGTCGGGTCCGGACTACGGTGCGATCCAGTTGGCGTTCGTCGGTCTGATGCTGGTGCTGTTGATCGTCTTCCGGCCGCAGGGCCTCATCGGTGACCGCAAGGAGATGATGATCAATGTCAAGTGACGAGGTGAACACCTCCGCGGGTGCGGCAGTCGAGGTCGACCGGATGGCGGGTGCCGTTCCGGAGCCGGGTTCGGTGAAGTCGGATCCGATCCTGGTGGCCGATGGTGTGAAGCGTTCGTTCGGTGGTCTGACCGCCGTGGACGTGGGTCACCTGGAGGTGCAGCGGGGGACGATCACGGCGCTGATCGGTCCGAACGGTGCCGGTAAGTCGACGCTGTTCAACCTGTTGACCGGGTTCGACCGGGTCGACGGCGGCAACTGGTCGTTCGAGGGTCGGCGGATCAACGGCCGCCGCGGCCACCAGGTGGCGCGGGCCGGGATGGTGCGGACCTTTCAGCTGACCAAGGCGCTGACGCGGATGACGGTGCTCGACAACATGTTGTTGGGTGCTCCCGGTCAGTTGGGCGAGCGGATGGCCGGGGCGTTCCTGCGGCCCGCCTGGCGCGGTCAGGAGAAGGCGAACACCGCGAAGGCGATGGAGTTGCTGGAGCGGTTCAGGCTGATCGACAAGCGCCAGGACATGGCGGGTTCGTTGTCGGGTGGTCAGCGCAAGCTGTTGGAGATGGCTCGTGCGCTGATGACCGATCCGAGCATGATCATGTTGGACGAGCCGATGGCGGGTGTGAACCCGGCGTTGGTGCAGTCGTTGTTGCACCACATCACGTCGTTGCGTGATGAGGGTAAGACGGTCCTGTTCGTCGAGCACGACATGGACGTGATCATGGGGATCAGTGACTGGATCGTCGTGTTGGCGCAGGGGCAGGTCATCGCGGAGGGTAGTCCTTCGGACATCCGGTCCAACCAGCAGGTGATCGACGCCTACCTGGGTGTCGAGGAGGACGAGGTCGAGGCCCAGGGGAGTGCTGATGACTGAGAACGGGGACGTACGCCCGGAGCCCGAGGTTCTGCCGGAGGAGGCCGAAGAGGCCGTCGTCGTCCAGGAGCACCGCGAGGAGATCCTGGAGCAGGCTCGGGCTGAGGCCGTGGAGGTGGGTGGTCCGGAGGACTACCTGCTGTTGGCCAAGGACATCGTAGCGGGTTATGTGCCGGGCGTGAACATCCTGAACGGGTGCACGCTGACACTCACCGAGGGTGAGGTCGTGGCGATCATCGGTCCGAACGGTGCCGGCAAGTCGACGCTGATCAAGGCGATCTTCGGGCTGATTCCGGTGCGTGACGGTGCTCTGACGCTGCGGGGATCGAGTATTTCCGGGTTGGCCGCGCACACGCTGGTGGAGCGCGGTGTGGGTTATGTTCCGCAGACGCGTAACGTGTTCCCGTCGTTGACGATCGAGGAGAACCTCCAGATGGGGGCGTTCCTTCGGCCGAAGGCGTTCCATGAGCAGTTCTCGGTGGTCGCGGACCTGTTCCCCATGCTGGGTAAGCGGCGCCGTGCGAAGGCCGGTTCGCTGTCCGGCGGTGAGCGCCAGATGGTGGCCATGGGCCGTGCGCTCATGATGAACCCGTCGGTGCTGTTGCTGGACGAGCCGACCGCGGGCCTGTCGCCGATGTTCCAGGCGGAGGTCTTCCAGCGTGTGAAGGAAGTCAACGCAACGGGTGTCTCCGTGGTGATGGTGGAGCAGAATGCGCGCCGTTGCCTCCAGATCTGCGACCGCGGTTATGTGCTGGATCAGGGCCGCAACGCCTATTCGGGTTCGGGCCAGGACCTTTTGAATGACCCGAACGTGATCGAGCTGTACCTGGGAACCCTCGCCAAGGGCTAAAAAGGGCCAAAAAGGTCCAAAAAGTGCCAGCCCGGGTAGAGGTTTTATCGCCTGCTGTGGGTGTGTTGAGCGCCCCCTGTGGGCGTGAGAAGGGGCGGATCTCAATATGGGATCCGTCCCCTTTCTTTGTTTTCTGGCTCCTGTGGCCCTCTTTTTCGGCGGCCTTTTGGTTGGGCTGTCCTTTGTTCTTTGGGGTGTCCTCCTTTCCCGCCGCCCGATTGTGGCCGTCTCCGCTACGCGCGTCAAGGTCGTCGCCATCGAGCGCTTCGCGCGTCAACGGCGCTCCACCTTGACCCGCTTCGCTGCGACGGCGGGTTGGCGTCTATCAGGAAAGGGGGACGGGTGGTTGAGGCCTGTGGCGAATTCGGGCTTCGCCCGAAAAACTGATTCTGTCGGCCTGGCGGCCGATGCCTGCCCCTGCGCCGGAGCGTTGACGCCTGGCGGTGTCGCGGCCGGTCAAGGTGTGCGGCGGACCCCGAACAGCGCGGCCTGGCGGCCGGTGGGCCACTCCGCCGGAGCGTTGACGGGTCGGGTGTCGCGGCCGGTCAATGCGGGAGGCGAAAACCCCGATGATCTTGCCTCTGTCTCCACCCTCGGCCGTCGAGAGTGGAGACAGAGGCAAGATCATCACCATTCGGGCGCGCATATGTCCGCTTTGCCCAGGAATGCGCACGGGGGGCCGAGGCCCTTTTCTGGAAGGCTTCTCCTTGGGGAACAGAAAGGCGGGTCGGGGTGGCCGGGTAAGTGTTTTATCACCCCCAGGGTAGGTCCTTTCTACGCCCTTCTTGATATCCTTGAGCCATGACTTCTTCTTTCGGGCAGTGCGGGAACACGGCGGGCAATACACCCGCCGCGACCGCCATGGGTGCCGCCCGGAAGAACATCGCTGCGGAAGTGGCGGAAGTGCCCCCGACCGGTGCGGCCGGTCAGGTCCTGGATGTGATCTCGCAGGTGTGCGAGGACATGGAACAGGCCCAGCTGGCGATGCTGCTGCGCCTGGCCCAGCTGGAAGCGGCCGGCACTCTGTTGGAGGCCGGTGGGCAGCGGTCGGTGCAGAACTGGCTGATCCACTCGGTGGGGATGGTCCCCGTTGAGGCCAACGGGCGCGCCGAGCTGGCCCGCCGGCTCTTCGCCCTGGAGCTGCCCGCCACCCGCCAGGGGTTGGACTCTGGGTTGTTGTCGATTGGGGAGGCGGTGGCGGTGTGCCGGGCCGCTGAGAGGGCGGTGGGGGCGCGCAACACCGGCCGCCACCCCGATGCCGGGGAGTTTCGGCGGATGATGGAGGCCGGGATCGTGGCCGCTAAGGCTAAGGAGCCGGCGATGTCGACTTCCCACATCGCTCGGCTGGGCCGGGAGCTGTTGGCCCAGTACAACCCTGCTGTGGTGGAAGAGCAGTACCAGGCTGCCTTCGATGCGCGTGGTGCGCGTTTGGTGCGTACCTTTGATGCGAGCTTCCTGGTCGAGCTGTGGGGTCCGAGTGAGCACGCCGAGGAGATCCAGCGTGAGCTCAAGGCCCACGAGGTGGCCTATGACCCCGAGAGGCTGCACGTGTCGGCTTCGGAGCGGATGTATGACGCGTTCATGAACCTGGTCCGCTCCGCCCACAACCCCACCGGGGACGCTGAGGGTGCCGAAGGTGCCCAGGGCGGGGACGCTGAGGGTGCCGAGGCCGGTACCGGGGAGGGCAAGGACAGCAAGGGCAAGGGCGGTCGGGGTCGCAAGCGTGCTGCGGTGGCGATGATCAACATCATGGTGCCCCTGCCCACCTTCCTCGGCCTCCAGAACCAGGAAGAGGGCGCGGGTCCTGCGGCCACGCAGGATGGGCAGGTGGTCTCCATGGCCGCGATCCGTGCCCTGGCCCCCAACAGTGTGCTGCGTCGGATGATCACCTCCCCGAAGGGGGAGACGGTGTTGGATGTGGGCCGCACCCAGCGCAACGCCACGGGCGCCCTGCGGGATGCGGGGATGTTCGGGCACACCACCTGCGCCTGGTACCAGGGCTGCAACACCCCGGCCAGCGGCTCGGAGGCCGACCACAAGAGGAGCTTCTCGGCCGGCGGGTCCACGAGCGCGGACAACATCCAGCCACTGTGCTCAGACCACAACCGGTTGAAGTACCGCAGGGAGACCAACCCCGACCAGCCCGTCTGGCAGGGCCGCCCCTCCCACCGCAACCGGGGAAGCAACAACAAGGGTAAGGACCCGGACGGGGACCCCGACCCAGAGCCAGCCCTCACACCCACTCCCACATCTGAGGAGCGGTAACCCCCGCCAAGGCCCTACCGGCCCACGCCCCCACGCGCCCCGATGCCCTGGCGCCCTCCCGAGGGGTTCGCCGCACACCATGACCGGCCGTGACACCCGACTCGTCAACGCTCCGGCGGCGTGGCAGGTATCGGCCGTCAGGCCGACCGGGGTTGCCCGGCCGCCAGGCCGGGGCCGCTCGGACCTCAACCACCCGTCCCCCTTTCCCGATAGCCGCCAACCTGCCGTCGTAGCGGAGCGGGTCAAGGTGGAGCGCCAATGACGCGCGAAGCGCTCGATGGCGACGACCTTGAGGCGCGTAGCGGAGACGGCCACAATCGGGCGGCGGGAAAGGAGGACACCCCAGCCCGGAAGGAATCCCCAACCCATGAGGGCAGCCCACAACGCCCAAAGACAACGGTGTTGTTGTGTCCTGAACGTGAAAGGAAGACGTATGTAGGAATTCTTCTTGTAGCGGTGCTGCACGGAAGATGAAGGATTTGTGGCCCTTCGGAGCCGCCCTGCGGGGGGAGGCTTCAAACCACCTCATGCCGCGTTAGCTAACGACTGTCGTGGTGAGCGATGAGGAAAAGGCACACAAGATGTGTCAGGTAGGGGTCGGGAAGGCGAACGCAAGTGAATCGCTGCTGACGTGTCGAAAATGTTAATTGGCATCAAAACCGGGGTGTCAACACAATCCCGGGACAAGCTCGGCGGGAACCCGCCTACTGGCCGAGCGGTGTCCGGCATACAGGCGACGCGAGCCCGACCTGCGGCTTCCGCGCGGAACAGGAGAAGGCGCACCTGGACACGCCCCCACCCCCCAGGGGTGGAGGGGAGAGGGAGACCCCCAAGCGGCCCGAAACCGCAAGGGATTGAGTACCGAGGCCAGGTGCGCTGGCGGACCGGCCCGTAGTAGTGGTGAAACCCCCGTAATAGGGGCGGAGCGAAGGGGCCGGGTCGTTCGTGACTGTGTTTATTCGATCAACCAGGTGTCATCCTGGAAGGAGTCGTATGAGCGAGTTGAAAGCATCAGACAAACCGTTCGCTATTTCCAAACATTCTGTCTGGGAGGCGTATGAGCAGGTAAGAGCGAACAAGGGTGCGCCGGGGGTGGACGAGGTGTCCATCGAGGAGTTCGAGAAGGATCTGAGGAACAACCTCTACAAGATCTGGAACCGAATGTCCTCAGGCTCCTACTTTCCACCTCCGGTGCGTGCGGTGCCGATCCCCAAACCGAACGGGGGCGTTCGCTTGTTGGGCGTACCCACGGTGGCGGATCGGATCGCTCAGACGGTCGTGGCGTCGGTGTTGGAAGAGGCGGCCGAGCCCGCCTTCCACCCCGACTCCTACGGGTACCGCCCGGGGCGGTCGGCGATCGACGCGGTGGGCCAGTGCCGTAGGCGCTGCTGGAAAGCGGACTGGGTCATCGACCTGGACATCCGCGCCTTCTTCGACAGCGTCCCGTGGGATCTGGTCCTCAAAGCGGTCGCCGCGCACACCGACCAGTCCCAATCCTGGGTGGCGTTGTATGTGCAGCGGTGGCTCAAGGCCCCGCTGCTGCTACCTGATGGGACCACGCAAGAGCGAGACCGTGGGACCCCCAGGGGTCAGCGGTCTCACCGATCCTGGCCAATGTGTTCCTGCACTATGCCTTCGATGCGTGGATGGCTCGGACCTTCCCGACCATCGCGTTCGAGCGGTATGTGGATGATGTGGTGGTTCACTGCGTCAGTGAGCGCCAAGCACGGCATGTGCTCGCGGCGATCACCGAGCGGATGGGTCAGGTCGGGCTGGAGCTGCATCCGGACAAGACCAGGATCGTGTACTGCCAGGACGCCAACCGGTGGGGCTCGTATGAGCACACCGAGTTCACGTTCTTGGGGTTCACGTTCTGTCGTCGGTCCGCGCAGCGCAGGGACGGGACGATGTTCTTGTCGTTCCTACCAGCGATCAGCAAACAGGCTCTGAAGGGGATCGGTGGCCGGGTGCGGTCCTGGAGGCTGCACCATCGCACTCACCTGAGCGAGGCGGACCTCGCCGAGAGGATCAACCCGGTCGTGCGGGGTTGGATGGCCTACTACGGGGCCTTCTATCGGTCGGCCCTATATCCCCTCCTGGAACGTATCAATGCCTACGTGATGCGGTGGATGCGTAAGAAGTACAGGCGGTTGCGGGGACGCAAGCGGGCTCAGGACGCGTGGAATCAGGCGGTCGCAAGACGGCCCGGGTTCTTCGCTCACTGGGCTTGGAGCACGCACGTCCCACGGGTCTGGTGACCAGAGCGACAAGAGCCGTGTAACGAGAGATTGTTACGCACGGTTCTGTGGGGGCCCCGGGGTGAGATTCCCCGGGGCTACCCGGCGGAGCTGCCCCCTATTGACGTGCGCGTCCCTGCAACGACGCCTACTCCTACAGCGACGCCTACTCCTACAGCTAGGCCTACGCCTACAGCGACGCCTGCAGCGACGCCTACTCCTACGCCCACAGCTATGCCTGTGTCTACGGGCGAGTTAGTCGTCCGTGGAGTAGTCCTCGAAGCCGAGGGTGTCGTATCCGTCGTCGCCGAAGTGGAAGAGCTCGAACGTGGCGGAGGTGGGGTCGCCGTTGTCGTCGAGGTCGATGTCGCCGCTCACGCCTTGGTAGTCGATGTCCTCGTCTTCATTGAGGAGGTCGCGGCACTCCTGGAAGCTGTGGCACTCGGTGCCTGCGGGACGGCTGATCTCGGCGAGGTGTCCCACGTATTCGCTGGGTTCGGCGGATCCGGCGGATTCGGCGGCGAGAGCGATCGCGGTGACGCAGTCGAAGACGTGGGGCGCGTACTGGAAGATCTCGAGGTCGGGGCTGAACTCGCGGAGCCCGTCGTTGAACTCGGGGTTGTCGGCGCTCGGTGCGACTCCCGTGGTGCCGTTGATGGCCTCCGGCCCGTCGGCGCCGATGGTCTGGTCGAGGTCGGGGTCGTTGAGGCCGTCGGTGAGGTAGAACTGGTCGCCGTCGACGTGGCCGCTCTCGAGGAGGGTGGCCATGAGCTCGCCGCCTTCCTCGAAGGAGATGAGGGCGATGGCGTCGGCCTGCGCTTCGATGATGGCGTCGATCACGGCGCCGTAGTTGGTGGCGTCGGGGTCGTAGGACTCGGTCATGACGACGTCTACGCCCAGGCTCGCGAGTTCGGTTTCCACGGCGGTGAGGTAGCCGCTGCCGTAGTCGTCGGCGCGGGCGATGACGGCGACGCTGTCGTGGCCGTCCTCGATGATCTGTTGGGCGAGGACGGGGCCGGCGAGGAGGTCGCTGGGTGCGGTGCGGAAGTAGTAGCCGTCGTCGTCGATCTCGGTGAGGTCGGGTGCGGTGTTGGAGCCGGAGCACTGGACGATTTGGGAGCCGGTGATGCTGGCGTAGGTGGCCTGGGTCATGGCGGAGGCGGCGGCGCCGATGACGGCGTTGACGTCCTCCGCGACGAGGTTGTTGGCTGCCTCGTTGGCTTGTCCGGGGTCCGCGGTCTCGTCGGCTTGGACGGGGTCGGGGACTTCGCTGCCGAGGATGCCGCCGGCTTCGTTGATTTCGGAGATGGCGTATTCGGTGGCGGCGAGCTGGGGCGGGCCGAGGGAGGCGAGGTTGCCGGTCTGGGGGTAGAGGATTCCGTAGGTGAATGCTCCGTTGTCGCCGTTGCCGATGTCGGGGCCGTTGCCGTCGTCGCCGCAGGCGGTGAGGGTGAGGACGAGTGTGAGGGTGGCCGCGGTCAGGGGCAGGGGTAGGGCCTTGGTGGTGGGCATGGTTGGTGGTCCGTTCGCGAGGCGGTCGGGGCCGGGTGCAGGGGCCCTCTGGTCGGGTATCGGGGGGTGGCGGGGGATGGGGGCGTGCTCGGGGACGGGGCGGGCCCGACGCGTGGTGCCGTGCGCCGGGCCCGTTGTCTCGTGGTGGCTGGGTCGGTTGGGTTGGCTGGGCTGGCTGGGTTAGTCGTCGTAGGTGAATTCGACGTAGTCGAGGATGTCGTAGCCGTCGTCGTCGAAGTGGAAGAGCTCGAAGGTGGCGGAGGTGGGGTCGCCGTTGTCGTCGAGGTCGATGTCGCCGCTCACGCCCTGGTAGTCGATGTCCTCACCTTCGTTGAGGAGGTCGCGGCACTCTTCGAAGGTGGTGCATTCGGTGCCTTCGGGGCGGGTGACGTCGGCGATGTGGTCGACGAAGTCGGAGGACTGGGTGCTTTCGGCGGCTTCGGCGGCGAGGGCGATGACGGTGACGCAGTCGAAGATCTGTGGGGCGAACTGCAGGACGTCGAGGTCGCGGAACTCGAGGAGGCCTTCGTTGAACTGCGGGTTGTCCGCGCCGGGTGTGACGCCGGTGGTGCCGGTGATGATGTCCGGGTTGTCTTCGTTGACGGTTTCGCCGAGGTCGGGGTCGTTGAGGCCGTCGGTGATGTAGAGCTGGTCGCCGTCGATTCCGGATTCGAGGAGCTCGGCGAGCAGCTGGGCGCCCTCTTCGAAGGAGATGAGGGCGATGGCGTCGGGGTCGGCGCTGGAGACGTTGTTGACGACCGCGTCGAAGTTGGTGGCGTCGGGGTCGTAGGTGTCGGTCATGGCGATGTCGGCGCCGAGGGCTTCGAGTTCTTCTTCGACGGCGGCGAGGTAGCCGTCGCCGTAGTCGTCGGCGCGGGCGACGATGCCGACGCTGACGTGGCCGTCCTCTTGGATCTGCTGGGCTAGTACGGGGCCGGCCATCAGGTCGCTGGGTGCGGTGCGGAAGTAGTAGCCGCCGTCGTCGATCTCGGTGAGGTCGGGTGCGGTGTTGGACCCGGAGCACTGGACGGTTTCGGCGCCGGTGATGGTGTCGTAGATGGCCTGGGTCATGGCGGAGGCGCCGGCGCCGATGACGGCGTCGACGTCTTCGGCTACGAGGTTGTTGGCGGCTTCGTTGGCCTGTCCGGCGTCGCCTGCTTCGTCGCCTTCGATGAGGTCGGGGAGTTCGGTGCCGAGGACTCCGCCGGCTTCGTTGATTTCGTTGATGGCGTGGGCGGCTGAGGCTTCCTGGGGTGGGCCTAGGAAGGCGAGTGGTCCGGTCTGCGGGTAGATGATGCCGAAGTCGAGGGTGTCACCGTTCTCGGCTGCGCTTTCTCCGTTGTCTCCGTCTCCGTCTCCGCACGCGGACAGTGCCAGTACGAGTGCGGTTGTGGCCGCGGTGAGGCCGAGTGCCTTGCTTCGGGCCATGGCGTGATCACTCCGTTCGAAATGGACGAGGCACGGAGCGCCGGTGCGCTGCCGTGCCGGGGGATGGGGTGTTCGCTGTGGGAGAGGTCGGACACCGGTACCCGGGGGTGCGGGCTGTTGGCCCGCACCCCCGGGTGGTGCGCACGGTGCGTGTCGCTGACGGTGTCTCCTACCGGGGAACGGTGTGTTCTCTGGCGGTTACGGGTTTAGTCCTCGTCGACGGCGTATTCCTCGTAGCCGAGGATTTCGTGGCCGTCGTCGCCGTAGTGGAAGACCTCGAAGGTGGCGGAGGTGGGGTCTCCGTTGTCGTCGAAGTCGATGTCGCCGCTGGTGCCCTGGAAGTCGATGGCCTCGTCTTCGTTGAGGAGGTCGCGGCACTCCTCGAAGGTGAAGCACTCGGTGCCCTCGGGGCGGCTGATCTCCGGGAGGTGCTCGACGTACTCGTTGGGCTCGACGGATCCGGCGGATTCGGCGGCGATGGCGATCGCGGTGACGCAGTCGAAGACCTGCGGGGCGAACTGGAAGACGTCGAGGTCTTCGTTGAACGCGCGGAGGCCGTCGTTGAACTCGGGGTTGTCCGCACCGGGGGCGACGCCGGTGGTGCCGTTGATGACGTCCGGGTCGTCCTCGTTGACGGTTTCGCCGAGGTCGGGGTCGTTGAGGCCGTCGGTGATGTAGAGCTGGTCGCCTTCGACACCTGCTTCGAGCAGTTCAGCCATGACCTGGGCGCCCTCTTCGAAGGAGATGAGGGCGACGGCGTCAGGGTCTTCGCTGCTGATGGCGTTGACGGTGGAGTCGAAGTTGGTGGCGTCGGGGTCGTAGGTCTCGGTGGTGACCACTTCGGCGCCGAGGGCTTCGAGCTCTTCTTCGACGGCGCCGAGGTAGCCGTCGCCGTAGTCGTCGGCGCGGGCGACGATGCCGACGCTGACGTGGCCGTCGTCGACCATCTGGCGGGCCATGACGGGCCCGGAGAGGAGATCGCTGGGTGCGGTGCGGAAGAAGTAGCCGTTGTCGTCGATCTCGCTGAGGTCGGGTGCGGTGTTGGACCCGGAGCACTGGACGGTTTCGGCGGCGGTGATGGTGTCGTAGGTGGCCTGGGTCATGGCGGAGGCGGCGGCGCCGATGACGGCGTTGACGTCTTCCGCGACGAGGTTGTTGGCGGCTTCGTTGGCCTGTGCCGCGTCGCCGGCTTCGTCGCCCTCGACGATGTCGGGGACTTCGGTGCCGAGGATGCCGCCCGCTTCGTTGATCTCGGAGATCGCGTATTCGGCGGCGGTGATCTGGGGCGGGCCGAGGAAGGCGAGGGCGCCGGTCTGGGGGTAGAGGATGCCGAAGGAGAACTCCTCGGCGGCTTCGCCGTTCTCGCCACCGTTACCGCCGTCGTCGGCGTCGCCGTTGCCGCACGCGGACAGCCCCAGTACCAGGGCCGTGGTGGCGGCAGTGAGTCCTAGGACCTTCTTGCTTGCCATGATGGTGGTCGCTCCGTTCAACCGGCGTTGCACGGTCTGCGTGGTGCAGGCGTGCTGATGGTGCAGTTGGTGCTAGTGCGTCCTGAGGCCCGTGTTGTGCGGGGTGCCTTAATCAGGAGCGTTAGCGGAGCTTAATCAGGTATCGGGTTCCCGTGGAAGGTGTATGGGGGTGTTGCGGCTTAGTCGCCTTCGGCTTGTTATGAGTCTGTAGCCGTGGTGGGGGCTGGTCGACAGGTTCGGGCCTGACTGTGGCTGTGTGGTAGCTGGGTGTTAGGGCTGGTGGCCTGTGAGTGCGTGTTCGTCCAGTGTTGGAGTGTGCGTGGGTGCTCGCTCCGTTAGGGGTGCTTCACGTCGTTTGGTGGGTTTGCTTATGCCTGCCGAGGGGGTGCTACCCCGGACCTGTGGTCATCTGGCCCGGGGCGCGGTGTGTCAGGACGTGGGGGCTTCGCGCAGCATGCAGGTGAGCCGGGAGGTGCACACCTTCTTGCCTTGGTCGTCGGTGATGGTGATGTCCCATGTGGCGAGGGTGCGGCCGAGGTGGACGGGGGTGGCGACCCCGGTGACGTGGCCGTTGGTGGCGGACCGGTGGTGGGTCGCGTTGATTTCGATGCCCACGGCGACGCGGCCGAAGGTCTGGGCGTGGATGGTGGAGCCGACGGATCCCAGGGATTCGGCGAGTACGCAGGAGGCGCCGCCGTGGAGGAGCCCGAAGGGTTGGCGGTTGCCTTCGACCGGCATGCGGCCCACGACGCGTTCCGCGGAGGCCTCGGTGATGTCGATGCCCATGTGCTGTCCCAGGCCGCCGACGAGTGCTCCGGTGTCGAGGAGTTCGCGTAGTGCCTCGGCGTCTGTGGTCATGGTGTGCCTTTCGGTCCGGTCGGGTGGCCCCGTACCCGGTCGAACCGGCCGGGCGGTGGCGGTGTTCCCGCGTTGTTGGCCACGGAGTGTCTGCAGCGCATCCTAGGATTTGTTCTGTGGTGACCAAGCGAGAGACCCCCGAACAATCAGCCCAGGCCGACGGCGGGCGGCCCCGTCTGCTTCTCTTGGACGGCCATTCGATGGCCTTCCGCGCGTTCTTCGCGTTGCCGGTGGAGAATTTCGGTACGAGTACCGGGCAGTCCACCAACGCCGTGTACGGCTTCGCGTCGATGCTGGTGAAGCTGTTGCGTGATGAGGAGCCCACTCATGTGGCGGTGGCGTGGGACCTGTCCGGTCCGACGTTCCGGCACGAGGAGTATGAGGAGTACAAGGACGGCCGGTCGGAGACGCCGCCGGAGTTTCCGTCGCAGGTGCCGTTGACGCAGGACCTGATGCGGTTGATCGGTGTGGCGAACCTGTCGGCGCCGGGTTTTGAGGCCGATGACGTGATCGCCACGCTGGCGCACCAGGGCGGTGCCGCGGGTATGGAGGTGTTGATCGCCTCCGGTGACCGGGACGCCTTCCAGTTGGTGACCGAGGACTGCACGGTGTTGTATCCGGGCAAGAGCCTGTCGGATCTGCGCCGGATGAATCCGGCCGCGGTCGAGGACAAGTACGGGGTCGTCCCTGAGCGGTACCGCGATCTGGCGGCGCTGGTGGGGGAGAAGGCCGACAACCTTCCGGGTGTGCCGGGGGTGGGGCCCAAGACCGCGGCGAAGTGGATCACGAAGTTCGGGTCGCTGGACGAGTTGGTGGCCCGTGCGGACGAGGTTCCGGGTAAGGCTGGGCAGAACTTCCGCGATCACCTGGACGACGTGCTGCGCAACCAGCGGCTGAACCGGTTGGCCACGGACGTGGAGTTGGACTCCGGTGTGGCCGAGCTGGGTTTGGGCGAGGCGGACCGGGCGGGGATCGACGCGCTTTTCGACAACCTGGAGTTCGCCTCCAACCTGCGTGAGCGCCTGTACGCGGTGATCCGCGCGGGCGAGGATTCCGCTGGAGACGCTGAGGGCGACGGCGCTGAGGGCTTCGCCGTGGACGTGACCGTCGGTGTGACGGGCGGGGTCGCTGGGTGGCTGGCCGAGCATGCCGCCGGCGAGGGCTTGACCGCGGAGGCCCCGGCTGGGGTGGCGATCGACGGCACCTGGGACAAGGGCGCCGGGCGGGTGGACGCGCTGGCGGTCACGGTGCCGAGCGGCGCGTCGTTGTTCGTGGACCCCACGCAGTTGGATACGGCCGACAACGAGGCGCTGGCGGCGTTCCTGGCTGACCCGGGGCGCCGCAAGACCGTGCACGAGTACAAGGGCGCCCTGCTGGCGCTGGGTGCGCACGGGTG
Organism: Nocardiopsis oceani; assembly: GCF_054777395.1. Taxonomy (NCBI): domain Bacteria; kingdom Bacillati; phylum Actinomycetota; class Actinomycetes; order Streptosporangiales; family Nocardiopsidaceae; genus Nocardiopsis; species Nocardiopsis oceani. The sequence continues at coordinate 71,198 of NZ_BAAHAR010000013.1, read as the reverse complement.
GACGTTGGGCGGGGTGGTCAGCGACACGGCTCTGGCGGCCTACCTGGCACAGCCCGGGCAGCGCCGGTTCGACCTGGCCGACCTGTGCCGCAAGTACCTGGGCCGGGAGCTGGAGGAGGACTCCGACGGTGCGCAGATGACGCTGGACCTGGGTGAGGAGGCTGGTGCGGGGCGCGGCCACTGGTTGGCGGTGCGGGCCGCGGCCACCCGGGACCTGGCGGGTGTGCTCGCCGCGGAGCTGGACAAGAGGGGCGGCAGCCATCTGTTGCAGGAGGTGGAGCTGCCGCTGGTGGACGTGCTGGCCCGGATGGAGCGGGTCGGGATCGCCGCGGATCGCGAGTACCTGGAGGGCCTCCAGGCGGAGTTCGCTGCGGCCGCGCGCGGCGCGGTGGAGCGGGCGCAGGAGGTCGTGGGGCACGAGTTCAACCTGGGTTCGCCCAAGCAGCTGCAGAAGGTGCTGTTCGAGGACCTGGAGCTACCGAAGACGAAGAAGATCAAGACCGGGTACACGACCGACGCCGACGCGTTGGCGTGGCTGGCGGCGCAGACCGACAACGAGCTGCCGGGGGTGCTGTTGCACCATCGGGATCAGACGAAGCTGCGTACTACTGTCGAGGGTCTGATCAAGACGGTCGCGGACGACGGTCGCATCCACACCACGTTCAACCAGACGGTGGCGGCGACGGGTCGGCTCAGTTCCACGGACCCGAACCTGCAGAACATCCCGGTGCGTACGGACGTGGGGCGGCGGATCCGGCGGGCCTTCGTGGTCGGGGAGGGTTTCCAGGAGCTGTTGACTGCGGACTACAGTCAGATCGAGTTGCGCATCATGGCGCACCTGTCGGGTGAGCAGGCGCTGATTGACGCGTTCAACAGCGGTTACGACTTCCACGCGCAGATGGCCGCGCAGGTATTCGGTATCGGTGTGGACGAGGTCGACGGTGAGGCGCGGTCCCGGATCAAGGCGATGAGCTACGGGTTGGCGTACGGGCTGAGCGCCTATGGCCTGTCGCAGCAGTTGGGGATCGCTCCGGACGAGGCCAAGCGCTTGATGGAGGACTACTTCGCCCGGTTCGGCGGGGTGCGTGACTACCTCAACGAGGTGGTGGACCAGGCCCGCAAGGTGGGTTACACCGAGACGATCCTGGGGCGGCGGCGTTACCTGCCGGACCTGACGAGTGACAACCGCCAGCGGCGGGAGATGGCGGAGCGGATGGCGCTGAACGCTCCGATCCAGGGGTCGGCGGCCGACATCATCAAGGTGGCGATGCTCCAGGTGGACGCGGCGCTGACCGAGGGCGGGTACCGCTCCCGGGTGCTGTTGCAGGTGCACGACGAGCTCGTGGTGGAGGTCGTCGAGGGGGAGCGCGAGGGGGTCGAAAACCTCGTGACCCACGAGATGGGCTCCGCCTATGATCTGCGTGTTCCGCTGGGTGTTTCGGTTGGCAGCGGACAGAACTGGCACGACGCCGCGCACTAGCTACAGCATGTAAGTGCCGGCGGTGGTATCGGAGGTGGGAACGGTGACGGGGCACGAAGAGACTACGGGCGCACTGGCCGTGGGACCCGTGACCGTTCCCGCCGACGCGTTGACGTGGCGGTTCTCCCGGTCCTCGGGGCCGGGCGGCCAGCACGTCAACACGTCGGACACCAGGGCGTCGCTGTCGTTGGACGTGGCGTCCTGCCGGGCGTTGGGTGCCACACGGCGGGCGCGTGCTCTGGAGCACCTGGAGGGGCGCCTGGTGGACGGGGTGCTGACGGTGTCGGCGCAGTCGCACCGTTCGCAGGTGCGCAACCGGGTGGAGGCGCGGGAGCGTTTGGCCAGGATTCTGGCGGAGGCGATCGCTCCGCCGCCCCCGGAGCGGCGCAAGAGGCGGCCGAGCCGCGGTGCGAAGCGGCGCCGGTTGGAGGCCAAGCGCCGTCGGAGTGACGTGAAGAAGTCGCGTGCGCGGCCTCCGGCGGACGGCTGAGGCCGTCGTTTTCGCCTTTTCTTGGACGGTTTTCCCGGGTGTCGGCGGGGTGTGGCCCGAGGGGCGGCAAGCCCTGTCGGACATGGGCGGGGGCGTAGTTGATCTTCCCCACCCGGCTCAGGTAAATTGCCGCCATTGCGGCCTTCGCCGGGTTGGCGGCCCTGGGTTCCGATTGACCAGGACGCCCTTGTCTCATATTCTGGCTCCAGCGTTGTGGGTTCGTGCGGGCGTCTGCCGTCTCTGTAGGAGGCGGGTGGGTTGCACCGCTTCGGTCACCACTCTGGACCCGGCGGCTGGCGGTCACGGACGGCTCGTTCCGTAATGTGACCCTGCTTCTTGCATCTGGACGACGGATCGACGGGCTCGAACCTGCGGCGTGCCCATTTTCTGAACCTGTCCGTATCCGGAGTCCACCCACAAATGACGAGCAGCACCGAGGCCACCTCGACACCCCAGGTAGCGGTCAATGACATCGGGTCCGAGGAAGCCTTCCTCGCGGCGATCGACGAGACCATCAAGTACTTCAACGACGGTGACATTGTCGAGGGCACCATCGTGAAGGTCGATCGAGACGAGGTCTTGCTCGACATCGGCTACAAGACCGAGGGTGTGATCCCCTCCCGGGAACTGTCGATCAAGCACGACGTCGACCCCGGTGAGGTCGTTGCTGTCGGCGACCAGGTCGAAGCCCTCGTTCTCCAGAAGGAGGACAAGGAAGGCCGTCTGATCCTGTCCAAGAAGCGCGCTCAGTACGAGCGGGCCTGGGGCACGATCGAGAAGATCAAGGAAGAGGACGGCGTCGTCACCGGCACCGTCATCGAGGTCGTCAAGGGCGGCCTCATCCTCGACATCGGCCTGCGCGGCTTCCTCCCCGCGTCGCTGGTGGAGATGCGCCGTGTGCGCGACCTGCAGCCGTACGTCGGCCGCGAGCTCGAGGCGAAGATCATCGAGCTGGACAAGAACCGCAACAACGTGGTCCTGTCCCGTCGCGCCTGGCTCGAGCAGACGCAGTCCGAGGTTCGCCAGACGTTCCTCAACACCCTGCAGAAGGGTCAGATCCGCAAGGGCGTCGTCTCCTCGATCGTCAACTTCGGTGCCTTCGTGGACCTGGGTGGCGTCGACGGCCTGGTGCACGTCTCCGAGCTCTCCTGGAAGCACATCGACCACCCGAGCGAGGTTGTCGAGGTCGGCCAGGAGGTCACCGTCGAGGTTCTCGACGTGGACATGGAGCGCGAGCGCGTCTCCCTGTCGCTCAAGGCGACCCAGGAAGACCCGTGGCAGCAGTTCGCCCGGACCCACCAGATCGGCCAGGTCGTTCCCGGCAAGGTCACCAAGCTGGTTCCGTTCGGTGCGTTCGTGCGCGTCGAGGAGGGCATCGAGGGCCTGGTCCACATCTCGGAGCTGGCCGAGCGCCACGTCGAGGTGCCGGAGCAGGTTGTCCAGGTCGGCACCGAGATCTTCGTGAAGATCATCGACATCGACCTCGACCGCCGTCGCATCAGCCTTTCGCTGAAGCAGGCCAACGAGAGCGTTTCGCCCGACCAGGTGGACTTCGACCCCACCCTGTACGGCATGGCCGCGGACTACGACGAGCAGGGCAACTACAAGTACCCCGAGGGCTTCGACCCCGAGAGCGGCGAGTGGCTCGAGGGCTTCGAGGCTCAGCGGGACGAGTGGGAGCGCAGCTACGCCGAGGCGCAGGCTCGTTTCGAGGCGCACCGCAAGCAGGTGGAGGAGGCGCGCTCGGCCGAGGCCGACGCCGCCAACGCCCCTGCTCCGGAGGAGGAGGAAGGCGACTACACCGGTGGCGGTGCGCAGAGCACCGGCGGCGGCGGTTCGTCGGCCAGCTCCGAGTCCACCAGCGGCGCCCTCGCCTCCGACGAGGCGCTGGCCGCTCTGCGCGAGAAGCTCGCGGGCGGCGAGGCCTAAGCGGTCTCCCCGTCGGGCTCCGGCCCGAGTGACGGTTTGTTGAAGGGCCGTCCCCACTTCGTGTGGGGGCGGCCCTTCGCCGATTCCGGGGCTGGTGTCCCGCTGTCCCGCAGTCCGCTTCCCGGCGCTGTCTGCTTCTTTGCGTCGTCTGCTGTCGGTGTTGTCCGGGCACTGCGGGGCAGGGGGTCTAGGGTGCGGTTGTGCCCTTGAGGGAGAGGGCCGTTGAGGAGGCTACGTGTTCGACATCCAGCCGGCCGTGCCCGCCGACGCGGGTGAGATCTTCACACTGCAGCGTGCGGCCTACGTCGACGAGGCCCAGGCCTGCGGTGACCCGTTCATCCTGCCGCTCACCGAAGGGCTGTCCAGGATCGAGGGGCTGCTTGCCCAGGGCGACGCCGTGGTCCTCAAGGCCGTGGTGGGTCACCGTCTGGTCGGGGCGGTCCGGGCCGGGACCACTGACACCACCGGGCTGGTCGGCCGACTGGTGGTCGCCCCTGATCTGCGCCGTAAAGGGATCGCGAGGGCGCTGCTGGTCCGGGTGGAGGCGGAACTGCGCGAGCGCAGGCCCGACCTCGCCGCGCTCACCCTGTTCACCGGGGCGCAGAACCCGGAGAACCAGCGGCTGTACCGGGCGCTCGGGTACGCGGAGACGCACCGGGAGCGGGTCGCCGACCACCTGGTGATGGTGCACATGCGCAAGGAGTTGGAGCGGGTGCCAGTGGGGTCGGCGTGACGGTCGGGTTCTTCGACCTCTAGGCTTTGGGCCATGCTGAAAGTGGGACTCACCGGTGGGATCGGTTCGGGTAAGAGTGCGGTCTCGGCCGCGCTGTCCGACTTCGGTGCGGTGGTGATCGACGCCGACGCCATCGCCCGGGAGGTCGTCGAGCCCGGAACCCCGGGTCTGGCGGAGATCGTCGCCGAGTTCGGGGAGGCGGTGCTGACCCCCGAGGGGCGGTTGGACCGGCCGAAGCTGGGCGAGATCGTCTTCGCCGACGAGAGCAGGCTGGCCAGCCTCAACGCGATCGTCCACCCGCGGGTCGGGGAACGCAGCGGCCAGCTCATGGAGGAGGCGTTGGACTCCGACGCCAAGGTCGTGGTCTACGACGTGCCCCTGCTGGTGGAGAACGACCTGGCGTCGCTGTACGACCTGGTGGTCGTGGTGGACACCCCCGACGAGACGCGGATCGAGCGGGTGTCCCGGGACCGCGGCATGCCGCGTGAGCAGGTGCGGTCCCGGATCGACGCGCAGGCCGACCGGGCGACCCGTCTGGCCGCCGCGGACCTGGTGGTGGACAACTCCGGGAGCCGGGAGGACCTGCATGAGCGCGTCGCGGACCTGTGGCGCGAGCTCCTGGAACGCGCTGGTTAGCGGTTGGCGGGTTCGAGGACGGCGGGCGTCACTGCCAGAGCGCGGCGATGAGGACGTTCACGGTCGCCAGTCCGCCCGCGGTGTGGAACATGGGCTTGGCCCTGCCGTCGCGGCTCTGCGCGCGTGCGGCGAGGACGGCCGCGACGAGTACGGCAACCCCGATACCGAGCTTCACGGCGATTTTGGCATAGTTCACCTCGAGGCCTGCCGCGTGGTGTGTGCCGACCAGCGCGATGCCGGTGGCGACCTGGACGGTCGCCCCGCCGAGCATGAGGCCGGTGCCGAAGTCGGCCCGCTGGCGCATCTGCAGGAAGAACGTACCGACGATCGCTGCCATACCGAGCAGGTGGGCGGTCAGCAGGAACAGCCGGATGATGTCGAGCATAGGGGTCCCGTTCAGTGGTGAGGGGAGGTCCGGGAAGGGTGGTTGGCACGTTCCGTCTGCCGTTGGCACCACCCGTTGGCATGGCGAAAGCGGCGGGTTCGCCGCACCCAAGCTTCAGTCAGGCTGAAGCATAGCAGTGGGGGCAAGCAACGGCGGCAGTACGGCCCGGCTGGGGGAGAATGGCGCCATGGCGGACGAAGAAGAGCGGTCCGGCGCCCCCGTGACGAGCACGTCGGTGTTACTGCTCACGCTGGCCCGGACGATCGAGTCGGAGCTGAGCGATGCCCTCTCGGAACTCGGGCTGACCGTGGGCCGACTCGGGCTGCTCGGACACATCAAGGGTGTTCCGGGTGCTTCCTTCAGCGAACTGGCCCGGATGTCGGGCATCACGGTCCAGAGCACGCACACCGCGGTGAAGGCGCTCAAGGCCGCCGGGCTGGTGCGGGACGACACGGCCCGCGCCGGGGCCGCCTCCACCATCACGCTCACCGATGAGGGGCACCGGACCCTGCGCGAGGCGATGAGTGCGGTCGACAGCGTCGACGAACGGCTGTTCGGCGCTGGGGCCGACCCGATCCAGCGGCAGGTCGGTGAGGCCGTTCAAGCGGCCTTCAGGAGCGCGGGGTAACGGATCAGCGGAGGTCCGGTTACTCGTGGTCCCGGCCCCGATGGTCAGGATCTGCTCTGGCCGCCGTCGCCCTTCGGCGTTTCCGGGTTTCCCTCACCGCCCTGGGAGTGCAGGGTGCCGGTGAGGGAGCTGCCCGCCTCCACGGCTTCCTGGACCAGTTCCTCACGGACGGTGTGCGCCGCCTGGACGCTCAGGAGGCTGGAGTCGAGTTGGTCGGTGGGCACGGACTCCTGCCCGGATGTCAAGGCGAGGTCGGCGTAGTCCCCGGCCCGGTCGGCGATCGCCTGGCACTGTTCCCATTCGCGGTGGGCGGTGACCGCTGCGTGGACGCGCTCACCGTAGGAGGACAGGACCTCGACCCGGGCGGTGATGGCCTTGTGTGCGCGGGTCACGGCTTCGCCCTGGGGGATCAGGGCCTGGGTGACCTGCTCGGAGACGGCTTCCTTGCGGCGTTGGACGAGTTCCCTGCGCAGGGAGCGCAGGCGCAGGAGTTCCAGTGCCAGGCGCCACTCCTCCTCTCTGAGCAGGGGGAGGGTCTGCGTGGCGTCGAAGGAGTCGCCGAGGACGGACCTGCCTTCCTCCACTCTGTCGGTGGCCTGTTGGAGGCGGGCGAAAAGGTGTGCTTCGGGCTCCTCTCTGCGTGTGGCGTAGCTGGAGGGGCGGCCGAAGTCTTCGGGGAGGACGTATCTGTCGTGGTTCTCCGAGGACAGCCGTGCGGCCATGCCGGGCCGCATGATGGCGCCGCCTCCGGCGGCGGCCGCGGTGAGGTAGAGGGCGGCGAGCGCGGGGTCGCCTGGCAGGACGGCGTTGAGCGGGCCGAGGATCTGGTCGAAGGCCAGTTGGGCGCCGAAGACGCCGACGGTTGCCGTGGGCACGGCCCAGAAGCTGTGCATGACCAGGTCGGCCCAGTCGTCGGTGGATCCGCCCCGGTAGGAAACCACACCGAGGAGGAAGACGGCGGTTCCCAGGCACAGCAGGATGCTGAGCGGGGCCACGAGAGCGGAGACGAGGAGCGAGAGCGCTGCGGCCGAGGTGCAGCCCAGGGCGAGGGCGAGAGCTGTTTCCCGCCATGTGGGTCGGCCCGGTGGGCCCTTCGCGTGCGGGATGAGCCGGTCGGGGTGGGCGCGCAGGCGTGCGATGGTCTTGTTGGGGAGGACCGGATCGAAGGTGGGTCTGGAGGGGTGGGACACGGCGTGCACCTCGCTCGTGGGGCACAGGGTTTCCGGGCTCTGCCTTCGATGGTAACTCGGGATGGTCGGTTCGAACCGGGATGTCGTGGGTCGTCTGTAGCGTTGTGGTGGTGAGGCACGCGGGCGCGGGTGCGGCCCGACGTTCGACGGGAGAAGAGGGCAAGTGCGACCGGTCAGTGACATCAAGCGGAGTGAGGCACCCTTCGAGGTCATCTCGGAGATGACGCCTGCGGGAGACCAGCCGACCGCGATCGAGGAGATCAGCAAGAGGGTCCGGGAGGGTGACGGGCACACCGTGCTGCTGGGAGCGACCGGTACCGGTAAGACGGCGACGGTGGCGTGGACGGTGGAGCAGCTGCAGCGTCCGACCCTGGTCATGCAGCCCAACAAGACGCTGGCCGCGCAGTTCGCCAACGAGTTGCGGCAGATGCTGCCGAACAACGCGGTGGAGTACTTCGTCTCGTATTACGACTACTACCAGCCCGAGGCCTACGTCCCGCAGAGTGACACCTTCATCGAGAAGGACTCGTCGATCAACGACGAGGTGGAGCGGTTGCGGCACTCGGCGACCAACTCGCTGCTGACTCGGCGGGACACGATCGTGGTGGCTTCGGTGTCGTGCATCTACGGTCTGGGGACGCCGCAGGAGTACGTGGACCGGATGGCCCAGTTGGCGGTGGGTATGGAGGTGGACCGGGACGATCTGCTGCGCCGTCTGGTGGAGATGCAGTACACGCGCAACGACATGGCGTTCACCCGCGGCACGTTCCGGGTGCGGGGGGACACCGTCGAGATCATCCCGGTGTACGAGGAGCTGGCGATCCGCATCGAGATGTTCGGTGACGAGATCGAGCGGCTGCTGACGCTGCACCCGTTGACGGGCGAGGTGCTGGGCGAGAGCCAGGAGATGTTCATCTTCCCGGCGTCGCACTATGTCGCCGGCGAGGAGCGCACGGAGCGGGCGATCGCGACGATCGAGGCGGAGTTGGGTGAGCGGCTGTCCGGGCTGGAGGGGCAGGGCAAGCTGCTGGAGGCGCAGCGGTTGCGGATGCGGACCACCCACGACCTGGAGATGATGCGTCAGCTGGGTTCGTGCTCGGGGATCGAGAACTACTCGCGGCACTTCGACGGCCGTGACCCGGGGAGCGCGCCGAACACGCTGCTCGACTACTTCCCCGAGGACTTCCTGCTGGTCCTGGACGAGTCGCACGTGACGGTCCCGCAGATCGGTGCGATGTACGAGGGTGACGCGGCGCGCAAGCGGACCCTGGTGGACCACGGTTTCCGGTTGCCGTCGGCGATGGACAACCGGCCGCTGCGGTGGGAGGAGTTCACGGAGCGGATCGGGCAGACGGTGTACCTGTCGGCGACGCCGGGCAAGTACGAGCTCCGGCAGAGTGGCGGGGACGTGGTCGAGCAGGTCATCCGGCCCACCGGGCTGGTCGACCCGGAGGTGCTGGTCAAACCGACCGACGGGCAGATCGACGACCTGGTGCACGAGATCCGGGAGCGGGCGGAGCGCTCCGAGCGGGTGTTGGTCACCACCCTGACCAAGAAGATGTCGGAGGACCTCACCGACTACTTCGCCGAGTTGGGGATCCGGGTGCGGTACCTGCACAGTGAGGTGGACACCCTGCGCCGGGTGGAGCTGCTGCGTGAGCTGCGCGTTGGCGAGTTCGACGTGCTGGTGGGCATCAACCTGCTGCGTGAGGGCCTGGACCTGCCGGAGGTGTCTCTGGTGGCGATCCTGGACGCGGACAAGGAGGGCTTCCTGCGTTCGGAGACGTCTCTGATCCAGACGATCGGCCGTGCGGCGCGCAACGTCGCCGGTCAGGTGCACATGTACGCGGACAACGTCACGGACTCGATGCGTGCGGCGATCGACGAGACCAACCGTCGCCGGGAGAAGCAGCTGGCTTACAACGCCGAGCACGGTATCGATCCGACCCCGCTGCGCAAGCAGATCGCGGACATCCTGGACACCCTGAACCGGGAGGATGTGGACACCGAGGAGCTCATGGCGACGGGCTACCGCCAGGGCGGCAAGTCCGCCAAGGCACCGGTGCCGGCGCTGGGTGAGCACACGGATGTGACGAGCATGCCCAGGGCGGAGCTGGCGGGGCTCATCGAGCAGCTGAGCGAGCAGATGCACCAGGCCGCGACCGACCTGCAGTTCGAGCTGGCGGCCCGGTTGCGTGACGAGATCGGTGAGTTGAAGCGCGAGCTCCGCGGGATGGACGACGCCGGGATCAAGTGACGGGGTGACCGCTGGGGCGGGGTGCCTTGGCGGTAGCTGCCGCCCGCCCCTGGACATCGAATAGTCACGAAATGATAACGATCATAGAACGTTTGGGTCGCGTGGTTACCTTCACGTGACATACGCTTGTGCTTTGCACACGTTGTATGTCGCATTTGCCGTTTTTGGCGTGGGGTGTTCATGGTAGCTCGGATTCTGCAGGCCGCGGGTGGTGCGGTACTGCTCGGCTCCCTCCTGGTCGGCTGCGGCGGGACCGCCGACGACGACCCGGGCGAGGTCGCCGAGACCCCCGACCTGGGCGAGGCCCAGGAGGACCGGGAGCGCCCCGAGCGCAACGTCACCAACGACGAGGTGATCCTGGTCGTCGACGACGGTACCGACGTCCACGAGGACTGCGAGAACCGCAAGGTCGTGGTCTCGGCCGACGACGCCAACGTGGTCCTGGACGGCGACTGCGACCTGGTCCGTGCCACCGGCCGCGGTTCCGTGGTCGAGGTGGGTACCGCCGTCAAGATCGTGCTGGCGGGCGTGGACAACCAGATCTCCTTCGCCTCCGGTGAGCCCGAGGTCATCAACCAGGGGCGCAACACCACCGTCGGTGAGGGCGGCTCCGCCGAGTACTGAGGCTCCGCCCGCTGGGCTGCTGCGGTCCGGGCCGACCCCGTCCCACCCGTTCGTGTCCCGTTCACCCCGTGGCCTGGATCGCCTGTCCTGACGGCGAGTGCGTGTTGGTGCCTTGACCGCCCCGCCGCCTGAGTGTGACCTGCCATCAGCTACCGTGGTGCGCGTCCACTCGCACGCGCAGGGAGTGGTCGAGTGAAGGTCCGCGAGGTCCGCAGACCCCTTTTCCGTTTCCGTGTACCCGTGCCGCGCTGAGGCGGTACGGTCGATTCCGTCCCTCCGCGCCGGTTTAGTTCAGGGACGGCACGATGACTGTGAGGGGCGCCGCTGTGCGACAGCGCCCGTCGACCGGGTCCGGGTCGGGCGGAGGGCGTGCGCTTGACGAATGACCCGCTAGGGGAGGGGTGGATGAGCGGTTATGTCGCGCGAGTGCGACATGATGAGTCGCCCGGGGGCGACATCGGACTCGACCCGTTGGTGCGCTCCGCTGCCCAGCGCTGGGCGGAGTCCGACCCCCTGCTTCCCGAGCCCGTGGGCTTCGCGCCGAACTCCTCGCCGCTCCTGACCGTCAGTGACGAGGAGGGCCGTCCCGTCGCGGCGGGCAGCATGCACTACACCTGGTACCAGCCGGGTGAAGTCGGTCGCATCTGGGGCGTTCCCGACCAGCACTGGCTCACCCCCATCGTCGGCGGCCCCGATCCCGCACGGGCTCTGGACTCCCTGCTGACCAGTTGGCGCGACCAGCTCGAGGACCTGCCCACGGGCACCGGTTCGGAGTCCGCCGCCCTGGTGAGCTGGCCCGCACGTGACGTGGCGGGCATCATCCCGCTGCAGCGCCACGGCCTGCAGCCCTATACCGTCCTCGCGGCCCGCCAGCGCCGCCGCGGGGTGCCGCCGTCGCTGCCGCCGCGCGACGTGGCGATCCGGCTGGCCGACATCAGCGACCTGACCCAGGTGGTGGGGCTGCTGATGGAGGAGCACCGCTACGAGCAGCACTTCGGCGGAGTGTTCCTGCAACCCGACACCGCCGAGCAGACGCGCAAGGTGGCCGCACGCGCCCTCAACCGCTCGCGTTCGTGGATCTGGCTGGCCGAGCGCCGCGGTCGGGCCGTGGGCCTGCTGTGGGTCTCGCCGCCCGAGCGCTCCCGCTGGGCGAAGTCCCTGGTCAAGGCGCGCCCGATCGCGCATATCGGGTACGGGGTGGTGTCGGCGGCCGAGCGCGGCCACGGAATCGGGACCGCTCTGGTCAGTCAGGCGCACCAGGCACTGGACAGCCACGGTGTGGCGGTGTCCGTGCTCAACTACGCGGCGATGAACCCGCTGTCCGGGCCGTTCTGGCACCGCATGGGCTACCGGCCGGTGTGGACGACCTGGGAGGTCCGCCCCGCCCTCGCCCTTCGCTGACCTACGCAGGGCTGACCTACGCGGGGCTGACCCACGTAGGGCTGACCTACGCAGGGCCGACCTACGCAGGGCTGACCGGCGCGGCGCTGACCGGCACAGGGCCGCGCGGCACCGCGCCCGCTGTTCCCGCGCGCGATCTCCCGTGCCTCCACCCCGGTGACGTGGGTCACTCGTGTGCTGCCCTAGCCTGGACGCGCAAAGGCGAAGGGGAGGGGTGGATCTGTTGAGCGCGAACGACCGTGGGCCCGAGGGTGCCGAACACGTGGAGATCGTCGAGGTGGGGCCGCGTGACGGCCTCCAGAACGAGGCCACGGTGCTGTCGGTCGAGGACCGGATCGAGCTGATCGACCGGGCGGCGGCCGCCGGGGCGCGCAGGATCGAGGCGGTCAGCTTCGTCAACCCCAAGCGGGTGCCGCAGATGGCCGGGGCCGAGGAGATCATGGCCGGGATCAAGCGGGAACCGGGGGTGTCCTTCATCGGGCTGGCACTCAACCGGCGCGGCCTGGACCGGGCGCTCGAGGCCGGGGTCTCCGAGGTGAACGTGGCGGTTCCGGCCACGGACGGGTTCTGCACCCGCAACCAGGGAAGCACGGTCGACGAGATGTTGGACTCCCTGGCGGACATGGACCGGGCGATGGAGGGCACCGGGGTGCCGTTGAGCGTCACCGTGTCCACGGCCTTCGGCTGCCCGTTCGACGGAGAGGTCGCTCCGGAACGGGTCGTGGAGGTCGTACGCCGGATCGCGGACACGGGCGCGGTCGAGATCGCCCTGGCCGACACCATCGGGGTCGGGGTGCCCGCGCAGGTGCGGGACCTGCTGCGCCGCACGGCCGAGGCAGCGCCGGGGCGGACCCTGCGCTGTCACTTCCACAACACGCGCAACACCGGTTACGCGAACGCGCTCACCGCAGCGGAGGAGGGGGTCCGGGTGCTGGACTCCAGCCTGGGCGGGTTCGGCGGCTGTCCCTTCGCCCCGGCCGCCACGGGCAACATCGCCACCGAGGACCTGCTGTACATGCTGCACCGCAGCGGCCTGCACACCGGGGTGAGCCTGTCGAGCGCGGCCGCGCTGGGAGAATGGATGGGCGAGCGCCTGGACAAGCAGCCGCCCGCCTACCTGGGCCGCGCCGGGGCCTTCCCTGCCTGAGGGCCGGGACCTGAGGTACTGGGTACCGGTGGGCCGACGGTTCGACAGGATGCCGGTTCGGTGGTTGGGCCCGGTGTCGCCTTCCCCACCCGGGCGGAGGTGGCTCGGACCAGAGTGCCGCGGGTAGCGTACTGCGGGGCAATCGTGCAGGTCGGAGCGGGGAACAGGGAACGAGAGGTTCACGTTCCCGGGTGTGGGCGGACGGGGGGCCTGTTATCCTGGTGCCCCGTGGAGTCCGACGTCCTGTGACGGCAGTCCTGCCGTCCGGATACCGGACCGCCGCACGGCCGCTCAGCTCGTCCGAGCCCGCCGTAGCCACTCAAACCACGGGAGCAACACTTTGGCATCCGCCGCGAGTACCAAGCACCTTTTCGTTACTGGCGGCGTCGCCTCCAGTCTTGGTAAGGGCCTTACCGCCTCCAGCCTGGGCCGACTCCTGAAGTCGCGGGGCCTGCGGGTCACCATGCAGAAGCTGGACCCCTACCTGAACGTGGACCCGGGGACGATGAACCCCTTCCAGCACGGTGAGGTCTTCGTCACCGACGACGGTGCCGAGACCGACCTGGACGTGGGCCACTACGAGCGCTTCCTCGACGTCGAGTTGTCCGCCTCGGCCAACGTCACCACCGGGCAGATCTACTCCAGCGTGATCGCCAAGGAGCGCCAGGGCGCCTACCTCGGTGACACGGTGCAGGTGATCCCGCACATCACCAACGAGATCAAGTCCAGCATCTACGCGATGGACGCACCCGACGTCGACATCGTCATCACTGAGATCGGCGGCACCGTCGGCGACATCGAGTCGCAGCCCTTCCTGGAGGCGGTCCGCCAGATCCGGCACGAGATCGGCCGGGAGAACTGCTTCTTCCTGCACGTCTCGCTCATCCCGTTCCTCGGACCGTCCGGCGAGATGAAGACCAAGCCGACCCAGCACTCGGTCGCCGCGCTGCGCAGCATCGGTATCCAGCCCGACGCCATCGTCTGCCGCTCGGACCGTCCCATCACGCAGAGCCTGAAGTCCAAGATCAGCCTCATGTGCGACGTGGACGAGGCCGGCGTGGTCTCCACCCCGGACGCACCCTCCATCTACGACATCCCCAAGGTCCTGCACCGCGAGGGTCTGGACGCCTACGTCGTGCGTCGTCTCGGCATGCCGTTCCGGGACGTGGACTGGACGGAATGGGACGAGCTGCTGCGCCGCGTGCACCAGCCGGACCACGAGGTCACCATCGCGATGGTCGGCAAGTACATCGACCTGCCCGACGCCTACCTGTCGGTCAGCGAGGCCCTGCGCGCCGGCGGTTTCGCCACCAACACCCGCGTGAACATCCGCTGGGTGGCCAGTGACAACTGCGCCAGCCCGTCGGGTGCGGCCGCAGAGCTGGACGGTGCCGACGGCATCCTCATCCCCGGCGGTTTCGGCGTGCGCGGTATCGAGGGCAAGCTCGGCGCAATCCGCTACGCCCGCGAGAACAAGGTGCCGCTGATGGGCATCTGCCTGGGCCTCCAGGGCCTGGTCATCGAGTACGCGCGCAACGTGCTCGGCCTTGAGGGCGCCAACAGCACCGAGTTCGACGACAAGGCCGTCGACCCGGTCATCGCGACCATGGCGGACCAGGCCGACGTCGTCGCCGGCGACCGCGACATGGGCGGCACCATGCGCCTGGGCATGTACCCGGCGGACCTGGGCGAGGGCACGCTGGTCCGTGACCTCTACGACGGCGCTTCCCAGGTGTCTGAGCGCCACCGCCACCGGTTCGAGGTCAACAACTCCTACCGCTCCAAGCTGGAGGAGGCGGGTCTGGTGTTCTCCGGCCTCTCCCCGGATGGCAAGCTGGTGGAGTACGTGGAACTGCACCGGGACGCGCACCCGTTCTTCCTTGCGACGCAGGCGCACCCGGAGCTGCGGTCCCGCCCGACCAACGCCAACCCGCTCTTCCGCGGCCTGATCTCCGCCTCGTTGGAGCACAAGGTCTCCTAGCGGTCCTGGATCCGGCGGGTGGGGTCCGAGCCTGAGAGGGGCCGTATGGCCGACGACACCCGCCCGGTTGCCGATGAGACGACGGGGGCGTCCGCGAAGATCGCGGACGCCCCCGAGTCGTGGCCCGTGGAACGTTCCGAGGAGCGTTTCCGAGGGGCCAAGTGCGGTCTGCGCACGGACTGGGTGGAGATGCCCGGCGCCAACGGCGAGGGGCGCACCGTGGCGGCCCGCGACTACATGGACCATCCCGGGGCGGCGGCGATCCTCGCCCTGGACGGTGCGGGCCGGGTGCTCCTGCAGCGCCAGTACCGGCATGCCACCCAGCACACCCTGTGGGAGCTTCCCGCGGGGGTCCTGGACGTCGAGGGCGAGGGGCCGCTGGCCACCGCCCAGCGCGAGCTGGTGGAGGAGGCGGGGCTGCGCGCCGAGACCTGGCACAAGCTGCCCGACTTCTATCCGAGTACCGGCTTCTCCAACGAGCGCATCCACGTCTTTCTCGCCCGAGGGCTGACCGAGGTGCCCGAGGACGAGATCGACTTCGTGCGCGAGCACGAGGAGACCGATCTGGCCTGCGAGTGGCTGCCGCTTCCGGAAGCGGTGCACGCCGTCATGGCGGGGCGCCTGCACAACGGGGCGACCATCATCGGGATCCTCGCCGCGCACGCCGCGGCCGGGGACGGGTTCGCTTCCCTGTCGCTTGCCTCGGACGGGTGATCCGGTGGCGGGGGGCGATGGTGAAGCGGACTCGCTGGGGCGTGTGCGGGCCGCTTTCCTGGACCATCTGAGCGCCGAGCGCGCCGTTGCCGCCAACACCCTGATGGCCTACCGGCGCGACCTGTGCCGCTATGCGGAGTTCCTGGACGGTCTCGGGGTCGCGGACCTGTCCGGGGTGAGTGCAGGTCAGGTGGGGGCCTTCCTGGGCGCTCTGCGCGACGGAGACGGCGACCACGCCCCGCTGAGCGCTGCCTCTGCCGGGCGCGCCTTGGCTGCGGTGCGGGGGTTGCACCGGTTCGCGGTGCGCGAGGGGTGGGCGGCCACCGATCCGGCGGCGGAGGTGGTCCCTCCGGCCCCGCCGATGCGGTTGCCCAAGGCGATCCCCTTGGACGAGGTGGAGCGGTTGCTGGAGGCGGCCGGGCCCACGGAGGCGCCCGCCTCAGCCGGGCGCGCGGACCTGTTGGCGCTGCGGGACCGGGCCCTGTTGGAGGTGCTGTACGGCACCGGGGCGCGGGTGTCGGAGGCGGTGGGTCTTGACGTGGACGACGTCGCGGACGCGGTGGATACGGGCGCGGGGGGCGCGGACCCGGGTGACGGTCCGGTCGGGTTGGTGCGGTTCCGAGGCAAGGGCGGCCGGGAGCGCCTGGTACCGCTCGGCTCCTACGCGCGGCGGGCACTGGGCGGGTACCTGACGCGGGCGCGGCCGACCCTGGCGGCGTCGGGGAAGGGCGGTCCGGCCCTGTTCGTGAACGCGCGCGGCGGCCGACTGACCCGTCAGGGCGGGTGGGCGCTGCTGTCGGCGGTGGCCGAACGCGTTCGGATCGGGGGTATCTCTCCCCACACCCTGCGGCACTCCTTCGCCACCCACTTGCTCGACGGCGGGGCCGACATCCGGGTCGTGCAGGAGTTGTTGGGGCACAGTTCGGTCACTACGACGCAGGTGTACACACTGGTGACGGTGGAGCGGTTGCGGGAGGTCTACGCGTCGAGCCATCCGAGGGCGCGGCGTTGAGGCCGGTAGTGGACGCGGTGGGGCGCTCGGGGTGTGTCCGACGTGCGCCGTGTGTACCCTTCTCCTACGAGAAGGAAGGGTAAGTGCGCGCGGCTCCCCCTTGCTGGTCGGCGTTGGGGAATCCTCGTCTGATCATGTTGAAGTGCGACGTGTCGTCGTTCTAGAGTCGCCGCACAGAGGTACGTTGCTGTCGACATATTGAGTTTCCGACGGCGGCCAGTCGTGGGAGACGTCAATGAGTCCCATCGGGCCGTGGCCGGTCCGTAGGGGAGGTCAAGGGTTGTGAACTGGTCGGAGTACGACGAAGCGGCGAACACCGCATCCGTTGGCGAGGAGGACTACGCCGACCCGGTGAGCAACCCTTGGGGGACGACACGCAACACGGGGGCGGATCTGCACACCAAGAGACCCGTGCGTACATATCCGGAGCCGGCACCGCTCGACGAGCACGGCCCGGCGCGGATTGTAGCACTCTGTAACCAGAAGGGTGGGGTCGGTAAGACCACCACCACCATCAACCTCGGTGCCGCCATCGCCGAGTACGGCAGACGGGTGCTGCTGGTCGACTTCGACCCGCAGGGCGCGCTGTCGGTGGGCCTGGGCCGGCTCGACCCGCGAGAGCTGGACCTGACCGTCTACAACCTGCTCATGCAGCGTGACGTGTCGGTCGAGGACGTCCTGCTCAAGACGGACATCGAGGGCCTGGACCTCATTCCGAGCAATATCGACCTGTCGGCCGCCGAGGTGCAGTTGGTCGGCGAGGTCGCCCGTGAGCAGATGCTGGGGCGCGCGCTACGTCCGATCATCAACGACTACGACGTGGTCCTGATCGACTGCCAGCCGTCGCTGGGCCTGCTCACCGTCAACGCGCTGACCGCCGCCGACGGCGTCGTCGTGCCGCTGGAGTGCGAGTTCTTCGCGCTGCGCGGTGTCGCGCTGCTGATGGACACCATCCAGAAGGTGCAGGAGCGCCTCAACGAGGACCTGGTGATCGACGGCTTCCTCGGGACCATGTACGACCCGCGCACCCTGCACGCCCGCGAGGTGCTGTCCACGATTGTGGACGGGTTCGGCGACAAGGTCTACGGCACGGTGATCAACCGCACCGTGCGCTTCCCGGACGCCACCGTGGCGGGCGAACCGATCACCAGGTTCGACTCGTCCTCGGCCGGGGCCAACGCCTACCGGTCCTTGGCCAAGGAGGTGCTGGCGAGGTGGCCTCTCAGCGGTCACGGCGCGTGACGCTACCCGGGGCGGACGAACTGTTCTTCCGCCCTTCCGGCCCCGAAACGGAGCCGGAGGAGACCGAACGCCAGTACCAGGTACCGGAACAGGACCGACACAGCACGGTCGAGACCTCGTCGGAACGGCCCGCCCGCAAGTCGACCAAGTCGAACGGGCGCGGTAGGTCGAAGGCGCGCCAGGCGCCCAAGCCGAGCGGCCGTCAGCGACACGACGAGAAGATCACCGTCTATGTCTCTGGTCCCGAACTGCTGGCCCTGGAACAGACCCGGCTCTCGCTGCGCGCGGAGCACGGGCTGTCAGCCGACCGCGGCCGCGTCGTTCGCGAGGCCGTCGCCTTGCTGCTCGCCGACTTCGAGGAGCACGGTGAGAGCAGCATGCTGGTGCGTCGGCTGAGTGAGGACTGACAATCCCGGAACTGCTGGGGGAGCAGTGGTCCGGGTAAGAGGGATACGAAGGGTGTCACCGGCGGGTCCCCGCCGGTGACACCCTTGTGTGATGATGAAGAAGACGTGGGCCCGCCATGGTGACTGACCGGGAAGGGAAACCTCCGTCGGCGGAGGACGCCGACGAGGTCGACGAGAACGCCTTCCAGGTGCACCTGGACAATTTCGAGGGCCCGTTCGACCTGCTCCTCGGGCTGATCTCCAAGCACAAGCTGGACATCACCGAGGTCGCGTTGTCGCAGGTCACCGACGAGTTCATCGCGCACATCCGCGCGCACGGCGAGGGTTGGGACCTGGACCAGGCCAGCAACTTCCTGCTGGTGGCGGCCACCTTGCTCGACCTGAAGGCGGCCAGGCTGCTGCCGCGCGGCGACGTGGAGGACGAGGCGGACCTGGCGCTGTTGGAGGCCCGCGACCTGCTGTTCGCCCGCCTGCTCCAGTACCGGGCGTACAAAGAGGTCGCCTCGTTCATGCGGGAACGGCTGGCCTCCCAGGGGCGCCGGTACCCTCGCGCGGTGCCGCTGGAGGACCGGTTCGCCGGCATGCGCCCGGACGTGCTGTTCAAGCTCGGACCGCAGGAGTTCGCGGCGCTCGCCGGGCAGGTGTTCACCCCAAAGGAGCCGCCCAGTGTCCCGGTCACGCACATCCACCTCACCAAGACCTCCGTCAAGGAGCAGGGCGAACTGATGGCGGCCGAGCTGCGCGAGAGCGGGCAGTTGACGTTCGCGCAGCTGACGGTCGAGTGCACCGGTACCTTCGAGATCGTCGCCCGGTTCCTGGCGCTGTTGGAGCTGTACCGTGCCTCCAGCGTGAAGTTCGACCAGCCCGAGCCGCTGGCTGAGCTGACCGTCACCTGGACCGGCGGTGAAGAAGAGATCCAGCTGGAGTCCGACTACGACGAGGCGGCCCAGCCCGCCGAAACAACACCGGGGGAGCCTTGATGACCGCGGAGCACACCGCCAGCGCGGGAGGGGCCGACCTCCCGTCCACCCTGCGCCGTGACCTGGAAGCGGTGCTGATGGTGGTCGACCAGCCGGTCTCGGACTACGACCTGGCCCGCGCGATGGACGTACCGCTGGATACGGTCACCCGCACCCTGGAGGAGCTCTCCCGGGAATACACTGAACAGGGTCGTGGTTTCGACCTACGGGCGGTGGCAGAGGGCTGGCGTGTGTACACGCGGCCCGAATGCGCCGAGATCGTCGAGCACTTCCTCAAGGAAGGGCAGGAGGTGCGGCTCACCCAGGCCGCACTCGAGACGATGGCTGTCGTGGCCTACCGCCAACCGGTCTCACGTGGCAGGGTCTCCGCTGTTCGCGGGGTGAACTGCGACGGGGTCATGCGTACCCTCGTACTGAGGGGCCTGATCGAAGAGGCTGGACACGACTCCGAGTCCGGTGCGCTGCTGTATCGGACCACTTCCTATTTCCTGGAGCGGCTGGGCCTGCGCGGCCTCGACGAGCTGCCTGATCTGGCGCCGTTCCTCCCCGACGACATCGAAGGTCTTGACGACACCGGTGAGCACACCTAAAAACGAGCGTTCCCGCGGTGAGCGGGACGGATACGCCCCGCGCGGTGAGCGCGGCGACTATGACAACCGCGGCGGCCGAGGCCGCCGCCAGGACGACCGAGGCCGAGACGACCGCCGTGACGGCGGACGCAGGGGCGGGGACGACCGCCGTCCCCACGGGCGCGATGACCGTCGTGACGGGCGTCGTGATGACGACCGGGGCCGCGGTGGTTACCGGGGCCGTGACGACAAGCGCGGCCGGGACGACCGCCGGGATGACCGCCGTGGTGGTGGCCGGTTCGAGCGCGATGACCGCCGTCCCCACGGGCGCGACGACCGTCGTCCCCATGGACGTGATGACCGTCGTGACGGGCGTCGTGATGACGACCGGGGCCGCGGTGGTTACCGGGGCCGTGACGACAAGCGCGGCCGGGACGACCGCCGGGATGACCGCCGTGGTGGTGGCCGGTTCGAGCGCGATGACCGCCGTCCCCACGGGCGCGACGACCGCCGTCCCCACGGGCGCGACGACCGTCGTCCCCATGGACGTGATGACCGTCGTGACGGGCGTCGTGATGACGACCGGGGCCGCGGCGGCTACCGGGGTCGCGACGACAAGCGCGGCCGGGACAACCGTCGCGACAACAATCGGCGTGACGACCGTGACCGCCGCGACCAGCGCCACGGGCAGCGCCCGGTGCGGCGCGGCCACGCCGCCCCCGCTGGCGGCGGAAAGAGCGAGAACCAGCTCTCCAAGGCGGCCCGCGAGCGGCTCAACGCGCTGCGCGCGGACTACGACCCGCGTGACGAGGACCGCCGCAGCGGCGAGCCCCGTGACACCTACACGGACGTGCAGGACGGCATCCGGCTCCAGAAGGCGCTGGCCGCGGCCGGTGTCGCCAGCCGCCGGGCCAGTGAGGAGATGATCGCGGCCGGCCGGGTGAGTGTGGACGGCCAGATCGTGCGGCGCTTCGGCGCGCGCGTGGACCCGGAGGTCTCCGAGATCCGCGTCGACGACATGCGCGTGGTCACCGCTCCGGACAAGCTGTACTTCGCGCTGAACAAGCCGCGGGGTGTCGTCAGCACCATGTGGGACCCGCAGGGGCGCCCCAACCTGGCCGACTACGCCGGTCAGACCGCGGAGCGCATCTTCCACGTGGGCCGACTGGACACCGAGACCGAGGGTCTCATCCTGCTGACCAACGACGGTGACCTCGCCAACCGGCTCACGCACCCGCGCTACAAGGTCGTCAAGACCTACGTCGCGAAGGTGCCGGGGCCGGTGCCGCAGCGTGTGGTGCGCCAGATCCAGAAGGGTGTGGAGCTGGAGGACGGTCCGGTCCGGGTCGACTCCTTCCGCGTGGTCGACAACGACGACACCCAGGCGATGGTGGAGATCCGCCTGCACGAGGGGCGCAAGCACATCGTGCGCCGCCTCATGGAGGCTGTGGGCCACCCGATCGCGGACTTGGCGCGTACCCAGGTCGGTCCCATCGACCTCAACACCCTGAGGTTGGGCACGATGCGGGCGTTGAGCTCGCGTGAGGTCGGCGAGCTGTACAAGACCGCGGGCCTGTAACCACGGGGTCTGTCGATACAGTTGACGGCGGTCACACCCTGCGGGGCGTGGCCGCCGTCTCCCTTTTCCCGGGGACGGTCCGGATGACGAAGACAAGGCGGGGACGAACGTGGCGGTACGGGCCATTCGTGGAGCGGTGCAGGTCGACGCGGACGAACGCGAGCAGGTGCTGGAGGCCACGGCCGAGCTGGTCTCCGAGGTGATGCGGCGCAACGAGCTCACCCCGGACGACGTGATCAGCGTGGTGTTCACCGCCACGCCTGACCTGACCAGTGAGTTTCCCGCGCTGGCGGCGCGCAAGCTGGGGTTCGCCGACGTCCCGCTGATGTGTGCCTCCGAGATCGACGTCGCGCACGCCCTGCCCCGGGTGGTGCGGCTCATGGCGCACGTGGACACCGACCGTCCCCGCTCCGAGGTCCAGCACGTCTACCTGCGCGGAGCCCAGGCGCTGCGCTTGGACATCGCGCAGTAGCCAAGGGGCCGTCCGGACCGGGTGGCCGTAAGCTGGGAGTCCGGGAACGTGCCAGAGGCGGGGGAGCAGTGAGCAGCAGCAGCGACGGGGCGGCCGCAGAGGCGCGTGGGGTGGAACTGCGCCGGGTCACGGTGGTGGGCACCGGCCTGATCGGTACGTCGATCGCGCTGGCCCTGCGCGCCCGCGACGTCGACGTCACCCTCGCCGACCCCGACCCCGCTTCGCTGCGCTTGGCCAGCGACCTCGGTGCCGGGCGCCCCCTGGACGGGGCCGAGGAGAGCGCACCGGCCGACGTCGCGGTGATCGCCGCGCCGCCCGCCGTCATCCCGGCGGTGCTGCGCGACGCCCAGAACCGCGGCCTGGCGCAGGTGTACACCGACGCGGCCAGCGTCAAGGCGAGCGTGCTGGACGAGGCCGAGCGGCTCGGATGCGACATGGCGACCTTCGTGCCCGGCCACCCCATGGGCGGCCGGGAGAAGCACGGCCCGGGCGCCGCCCGCGCCGACCTGTTCCTGGGCCGGTCCTGGGCGCTGTGCCCCACGGGCAAGGCCGACCCCGGCTCCGTCGCGGCGGTGACCGAGCTGGCCCGCCTGTGCGGCGCGGACCCGCTGGTGTTGGCGGCCGAGGCGCACGACCGGGCCGTGGCGCTGGTCTCGCACGCCCCGCACGTGGCGTCCTCGGCGGTGGCCGCGCGGTTGCTGGGCGGCGACGAAGCGGCGCTGACCCTGGCCGGGCAGGGCGTGCGCGATGTCACCCGGGTGGCCGGGGGAGACCCGGCTATGTGGACCGAGATCCTCACGCACAACGCGGCTCCGGTGGCCGACGTGCTGCGGGAGATGGCCGCCGACCTGGCCGCCACGGCTGAGGCGCTGCGCACTCTCCCCGGAGCCGGCACCGACTCCGGTTCCGACAACGACACCGCCGACGCGGACGGCGGCATCGAGCCGGTCCGCGACCTGCTGGCCCGCGGGCGTTCGGGGCAGGGCAGGATCCCCGGCAAGCACGGTTCGCAGCGCCGCCCCGCCTACACGGTCATCCCCGTGGTCATCCCGGACGAGCCCGGTGCGCTGGGCCGCCTGTTCGCGGCGGCCGCCACGGCGGGCGTCAACATCGAGGACGTGCGGATCGAGCACTCACCGGGCCTTCCCCTGGGTGTGGCCGAGCTGTACGTGCTGCCCGAGTCCGTGGAGACCCTCGCCGCCGCCCTGTCGGCGGGCGGTTGGTCCGTGCACCCGGGGGTCTGAGCGTGGCGTCGCGGCGCTGCGGCGAAGGTAGGCTGGGGCGTTGGCAGTAGTACACGGTTTTTCGGGGAGTCAGCACCAGTGAGCGCGCAGGGCACGGGAATCGTCATCGCCATCGACGGTCCCTCCGGGTCGGGCAAGTCGAGCACGGCCAAAGGTGTCGCCAAGGTGCGCGAGCTGCGCTACCTCGACACCGGGGCCATGTACCGGGCCCTCACCTGGTGGATGCTGGACCACGGGATCGACGTGCACGACGCCGCGGCCGTCGCGGCCAACGTCGGGCGTCCCGTCATCGCCATGGGTACCGACCCGTCCGCTCCCACCGTGGCCGTGGACGGTCGTGACGTGGCCGCCGAGATCCGCGGCAAGGAGGTCACCACCAACGTCAGCGCCGTTTCGGCCGTCCCCGAGGCCCGCGCGCTCTTGGTGCGGACCCAGCGCGAGGTCATCGAGGCCGCCCGGACCGAGTCCGCCGGCATCGTGGTCGAGGGCCGCGACATCACGACCGTCGTCGCCCCCGAGGCCCCGGTCAAACTGTTCATCACGGCCAGCGCGCAGGCGCGTGCCCAGCGCCGCAGCAAGGAGGTCCGGGCCAGCGACATCGCCGCGACCCAGGCCGACCTGGCGCGCCGCGACAAGCTGGACTCCAGCCGGGCGGACTCGCCCCTGACGCAGACCGCCGACGCCACCGAGCTCGACACCACCGGTCTGACCCTGGACGAGGTCATCGCCCTGGTCGTCGGCCTGGCCGACGAGGCGCGGGTCGCGGTCACCGAGGCCCAGTAACCCCTCGGGCAGCAGGACCCCCGTCAGGGGGGAACACACGAACATCCGCGGGGGTTTCACCCTCGTGGCAGGAAGCGGAACCCCTCAGCGGTATCCGTTGATTCACGTGGCGATCGCGTCGAATCCTTTCGCATCCTCGCGGCACGCATCCTGGGCGCGTGGGGACCTAGAACCGGGAGACAGAGAACATGAGTGACTTCGACGTGTCCGACGTGGGACACGAGCCCGAGGGCGAGGACGCGGTACAGCCCGTCGTCGCCGTCGTCGGCCGTCCCAACGTCGGCAAGTCCAGCCTGGTCAACCGGATCATCGGCCGACGTGAGGCCGTGGTCGAGGACGTTCCGGGCGTGACCCGCGACCGGGTCGCCTACGACGCCGAGTGGCAGAACAACGAGTTCACCCTGGTGGACACCGGGGGTTGGGAGACCAGTGTCAGCGGTCTCGCCGCGATGGTCGCCCACCAGGCCGAGTACGCGGCGCAGACCGCCGACGTGGTCCTGTTCGTGGTCGACGCGACCGTGGGCATCACCGACGCCGACGCCGCCGTCACCCGGGTGCTGCGCTCCACCAAGAAGCCCGTGGTGCTGGCGGCCAACAAGGTCGACGGCGAGAAGCAGGAGGCCGACGCGCTCGACCTGTGGAACCTCGGTGTGGGCCAGCCCTTCCCGATCAGCGCCCTGCACGGCCGCGGTACCGGCGACATGCTCGACGCCATCGTGGAGGCCTTCCCGGAGACGCCCTCGGGCGAGGCCGAGTCCGACGAGGACGGTCCGCCCCGGATCGCCCTGCTGGGCCGTCCCAACGTGGGCAAGTCCAGCCTCCTGAACCGGCTCGCCGGTGAGGACCGGGTGGTCGTGGACGCGGTCGCGGGTACCACCCGTGACGCGGTCGACGAACTCATCGAGCTGGGCGGCCAGACCTGGAAGTTCATCGACACCGCCGGTATCCGGCGGCGGTTCCGCGCTCTGCAGGGCGCCGACTACTACGCGACCATGCGCACCGGCAGTGCCCTGAGCCGGGCCGAGGTGGCCGTGGTGCTGATGGACGTCAGCGAGCCCCTCGCCGAGCAGGACATCCGGGTCGTGGAGCAGGTCGTGGAGTCCGGCCGCGGGCTTGTCCTGGCGTTCAACAAGTGGGACATCCTCGACGAGGAGCGCCGGATCTACCTGGAGAAGGAGATCGACCGCCAGCTGTCCCGCGTCTCCTGGGCGCCTCGGGTGAACATCTCCGCGGCGACCGGCCGTCACATGGAGCGGCTCGTCCCCGCGATCGAGACCAGTCTGGCCGGCTGGAACCAGCGCATCTCGACGGGTCAGCTCAACAACTGGCTCAAGGAGATCGTGGCCGCCACCCCGCCGCCGGTGCGCGGCGGCAAGCAGCCCAAGATCCTGTTCGCGACGCAGGCCGGTTCGCGTCCGCCGCACTTCATCCTGTTCACCACCGGTTTCCTCGAGGAGAACTACCGCCGGTTCCTCGAGCGCCGGCTGCGTGAGGACTTCGGTTTCGAGGGCTCTCCGGTGAGCCTCAGCATGCGGATCCGGGAGAAGAAGGGCGCTCCGGGCCGCGCTTCGAAGGGCAGTGTGCGTCCCGACCGCAGGCAGGGCGGCCGCCGCCGCTGACCGGCGGAACGGCAACTGAGGAGGGCTCACCGGATCCGGGGAGCCCTCCTTTCCCATGTCCGGGCTCCGGCGCTCAGGGCGCGGCGGAGGCGCTCGTCCTCGACCGCGGCCGGACCGGTCCGACGAGTCGCCGCAGGAGGCTCTCGGCGGGGCCTCGGTAGCCCCCGCGACGCATCAGGTCGGCGGCCAGCACTGACACCATCCAGGTCGCGGTGGCCACCCCGAAGGCTCCGGCCAGACCCGTGCGGTCCTGCAGGCCCAGGGCGAGCGGGGAGAAGACCGCCATGAACGCGATGCTCTGGACCAGGTAGAACGTCAGCGAGCGCTGGCCCAGCGCTTGGACGGCGGTGGTGACGGGGCCGGGGGAGCGTGCTGCCCGGATCGCGACCAGCGCGATCACCCCGGCCATCCCGAAGCCGCCGAAGTACCCGGTCAGGGGTTGGAGCATGGCCGTGCCCCACACCGCGACCGCGGAGGCCTCCCACGCGCCGGTCTGGGCGAGGATCGACGGCAGGGCGCCGAGGGCGGACACCGCCATGGTGACCACGATGGCGCGCACCAGGAAGGTCCGGTTGCGTTCGGGCTCCTCCAGGAGGCGGCGCCGGGCCGCCCACATGCCCGCGATCACCCCCGGCACCACCAGGACCGTCGCGATGAACATCCCGACCGGCGTGAACGGCAGCCGTTCGAGGTGGAGCGCGCCGGGGTCCGCCCCGACCGGCACGGCCAGGCTGCCGATGTCGAAGGTGGACACCCCGCTGGTCAGGGCCAGCCCCAGAGGTACACCGGAGAGCAGGGTCCCGGGGATCAGGGTGAGGCCGCCGAGCCACAGCAGGGTGCGGTTCCGCGCGCGCAGCAGCCCCACGAGCAGGAGTGACGCCAGGCCGTAGGCGGCGAGGATGTCGATGGGCACCAGCAGGGTGTGCACGAGGCCGAAGACGACGAGCCACCCGCCCCGGCGGCGCAGCATGGAGCGGACGTCCGCGGGCTCCGCCCCGCGGGCGGTCCGCCGGTCCAGCATCTGCACCAGGGCGTAACCGAACAGGAACGCGAACATCGGCCGGGCGTGGTTGCCGACGAACAGTTCGTGGACGGCCAGGGAGACCTGGTTGGCCAGGGCGGGGCCGTGGTCGACCGCCAGGACGAACAGCGGGGCGTGGGCGAAGGCGATGGCCAGCAGCATGGCGCCCCTGGCCAAGTCAGGGGCGAGCGATCGCGGCACGTTGGTGGTCACTGGGCCTCCTCAGCGGACGATTGCTCACATGATATGACATGCAAATCATGTAATGCGTGTGTCCGTCCATGGCCGGAACCGGACATGATCTGCTTGATACGCTGTGTAAAACATGCGCGAGAAGGTGGAGTCCAGATGGCTGACGAGGCGGACGGCACGCCCTACGGCCCCGGGGGTCGGGGTTTCTACGGTGCGGTGACGGTCAGTGAGCGGGGCCAGATATCACTCCCGGCCAAGGCCCGCCGCGACCTGGGCATCTCACCCGGTGACAAGCTTCTTGTCCTGGGCGATCCCGCGCAGGGTCTGGCCCTCATGACGGTCGACCGGCTCCTGGGCAACATGGACCTCTCCCCGGTCCTGAAGTCCGCGGTGCGGGACCAGATGGGCGAGGCGGGGGAGCAGTCCGGTCCCGAGGGACCCGGCGGCGACGCCGACAGGTCCGGCGGAAAGTCCGCCTGAGGTCCTCTCCAGACACGCGTCAAAGGGCGCCCCGCCGTGGTGCGGGGCGCCCCAGCGCGTAGTGGGTCGGCTCTGCGGTCAGGCTCCACGGGGGACGGGGATGGCCGGGGCGCCGGGAAGCGGCTGGTTCGCGCTCTCCCGCATCCGCCAGACCACCACCACGCCCACGACGCCGGAGAGGATCAGTAGCCAGGCGGGTGCGTACAGGCTGCCGGTGGACTGCACCAGCGACTCGGCGACCAGCGGGGTGGTGCCGCCGAACAGCGCCACCGACACGTTGAAGCTGATGGCCAGGGCGCCGTAGCGGACCTTGGTGGGGAAGAACGCCGGCAGCGCGGAGGGCGCGCTGCCGGAGAAGTGCACCAAGGTGACGGCGAGGACCACCACGCCGAAGGCGACCGCCCACAGGCTCCCCTGCTGCATCAGCCAGAAGGCGGGCAGGGACAGCACGATCGCGAACAGGCTTCCGGAGAGCAGCACGGGCCTGCGGCCCACCCGGTCGCTGAGGCGCCCGAACAGCGTCACCGTCGCCAGCATGAACACCATGGCCGACAGGGCCAGGGTCAGTCCCATCGCGGAGCTGTAGCCCAGCTCGGCCTCCAAGTAGGTGGGGATGTAGGCGGTGACCATGTAGTTGTTGACGTTGAAGGCCAGGACCAGTCCGATGCAGAGCAGGATCGGGCGCCACTGGCCGACGACGGTCTCGCGGAGCTGGCCCTTGCGGCGTGCGCCCTGTGAGTCCTTGGCGAAGCCGTCGGTGTTCTCGTTGAAGACCGGGGTGTCCTCCAGCTTGAGCCGCAGGTAGAGGCCGATCGCGCCGAGCGGCAGGGCGAGCAGGAACGGGATGCGCCAGCCCCAGTCCTGCATGGCCTCGGTGCCCAGGGCCAGGGTCATCAGGGTGACGATGGCGGCGCCGCCGACGTAGCCGCTGACCGTGCCGAACTCCAGCCAGGAGGCCAGGAAGCCGCGCCGCCGGTCCGGCGCGTACTCGGCGATGAACGTCGTGGCCCCGCCGTACTCGCCGCCGGTGGAGAAGCCCTGGAGCATGCGGGCGACCAGGAGCAGGATCGGGGCGGCGATACCGATGGTGGCGGCCGAGGGGATGAGCCCGATCGAGAACGTGCTGACCGCCATGAGCAGCATGGTGAAGGCGAGCACCTGCTTGCGGCCGATGCGGTCGCCGAGGGGGCCGAAGAACATGCCGCCGAGCGGGCGGACCAGGAAGGCCGCGGCGAACGTGGTGAAGGTGGCGATGAGCTGGACGGCCGACGACTGGGACGGGTAGAAGACCAGGCCGATGGTGACGGCCAGGTAGCTGTAGACGCCGAAGTCGTACCACTCGGTCGCGTTGCCGATGGCGGCGGCGGTGACGGCCTTGCGTGTGGTCCTGTGCTCGGTCTTCAAGGCCCGCGGGCCCTCGGGCGGTTGCTCGCTCACGTCTCTCCCTCTGCGAAATCACCTGAAGTACACAGATAAGCACTTCGAGTGAGCAAGCTGTGGGATGTGGACGTGTAGCCCCGGCGGTAGCGTGGTCGCATGCGCAAAGTGCTGGTCAGTGCCTGCCTGATGGGGCGCAGGGTCCGCTACGACGGCCGGGCCAAGCCGGTGGGGGACGACACGGTCGCCCGCTGGCGGGAGGAGGGCCGCTTGGTCGTGCACTGCCCCGAGGTCGCCGGCGGACTGCCGGTGCCCCGGCCGCCCGCTGAGATCGAGCCGGGCGCCGGCGCCGCTGACGTGCTGGCCGGGCGGGCCCGCATCCTCACCCCCGCGGGCGCGGACGTGACCGACCACTTCGTCTCCGGAGCCCGGTCCGCGCTGGCCACCGCACAGTTCAACGGGGTGGTGATGGCCCTGTTCAAGGAGTCCAGCCCGTCCTGCGGCCTCCACGAGGTCTACGACGGAACCTTCAAGGGCCGCAAGGTGCCGGGCGAGGGCGTGACCGCGCACCTGCTCCGCGAGCACGGCATCGACGTGTTCACCGAGAACGAGGTCGCCGAGGCTGCGGAGCGGATGGGAGTTCTGGAGGCGGGATGAGGGTCCCGGGCAGGCCCGCGGAGGCGGTGCGGGACGTCGCCGTGGTGGCGGTGCGGGACGCCGCCGTGGTGGCGGCGCCCCTGTAGCCGTCCCCGTCGGGGGCGCTTCTCAGGCCTTGACGACCTCGTAGTTGAGGCAGGCGAAAGCGCCCACGAGCTTGGCCTCCAAGGGGCGGAGTTGGACCCGCCCGTCGAGCAGGGGAGCCCCGCCGCCCAGGCTGACCGGCGCGATGGACACCCGCACCTCGTCCAGCAGGCCGAGCCGGGCCAGGTCAGCGGCGATCCGTCCGCCGCCGACCACCCAGATGTCGCGGCCGTCGGCGGTCTTGACCAGCTCCGAGTGCAGGTCGCGCAGTTCCTGGTCGGTGTCGGCACTGGCGAACCTGATGTCACCTTCGAGCCGGGGGATCTCCCGGTGGGTGAGCACCCAGGTGGGGGCCTCGTACGGCCAGGGTTTGTCTCCCTCGTAGCGGCGAATCCACTCGTAGGTGGTGGCCCCCATCACGATCGCGCCAGCGGCTTTGATGAACTCTTCGGTCGAGTCGATGGCCTCGCTGTCCGCTTCCCCGGACTGCGCGCCCTCCACTGCGAACAGCCAGTCCAGCGAGTATTCGGGGTCGGCGATGAACCCGTCCAGGCTGGTGGCGGTCTCGTAGACGGTCTTTCCCATGGTGTATCCCTCCGTGGCTCACGTAGTTCGTGACTGTTGCCGGGTCCGGATCAGGCCTTGACGACCTCGTAGTGGGTGGAAGCGAAGGGGCCTGTTCTGTGCACGTCCAGGAGTTTGAGCTTCACCCGCCCGTCCATGAGGGGTGCGCCCGCGCCCAGGGTGACCGGCGCGATGGTCGCGACGGCCTCGTCGAGCAGGTCGATCCGGGCCAGGTCCGCGGCGAGGTTGCCGCCGCCCACCAGCCACACGTTGCGCCCGTCGGCGGCCTTGACCCACTCCTTGTGCAGGTCGCGCAGTTCCTGGTCGGTGTCGGCGCTGGCGAAGCGGATGTCGCCGTCGAACCGGGGGAGTTCCCGGTGGGTGAGTACCCAGGAGGGGATCGAGTACGGCCAGGGCTCGTCGGGCATCTCCCGGTGGAGCCACTCGTAGGTGGTGGCGCCCATGACGACGGTCCCCGCCTGCGCCATGAACGTGTCGATCTCCTGCTCGGCCTCGCTTGCCCCGGGCTTCTCGCCGTCCCCGGCCTCCTCGCGGCCCTCTCTGTCCGCGGTGAACAGATATTCCAGTGAGTGGTCCTGGTCGGCGATGAACCCGTCCAGGCTGGTCGCGGTGTTGTAGATGGTCCTTCTCATCCCGTGCTCTTCCGTTCCTGCGGTGCATGGTGCCGGTGCTGCAGCCACTCCAGCGGGTCCCCGTGGCCCACTTCGACCCCCGCAGCGCGCAGCATGTGGCGGATGCTCTGCCTGCGGTGCGCGGAGTAGGTGAGGACATGCGCGATCACCCCGCCGAGCGCAAAGCTCTCCGGCGGGTCGCACAGGGCGTCGATGAGCCGGTCGCCCCATGCGCCGCGCCGCCCGATGTCGTCGACGGCGGCGAGCCAGCGCGCCCCGGCCGCCTCATTGCGGGCCCGGAGCGAGGCCGGATCGTCGGCCCCGCGCTCGGGCACGTCGGAGCCCTCGATCGAGGCGAGCCAGATCTCCTTGGTCCACACCAGGTGGTCCAGGGTGGCGGCGATCGACCCCTCCGGCCCGTCCCACGTCAGAACGGTCCGGTCGGGCTCCCGGACCCGTCGGAACTCCGCTTCGGGCAGGTCAGCGGCCATTCTGATGAGGAACGCGGTGTCGTCGACGTCGTGGTGGGTCTGCAGGGCGGTCAGGTCCATGCCGGGTCGGCTCCTCGGGTTCTCCTCCACCCACAGATGGAGGGGCGGGTGGAAGTGGACGCCGTTGGGCGCGGGCAGCCATCGGCCGCTGCCCGCCGTGGTGGCGCTGGGCGGATGGCCGAAAGCGCGGGTGAAGGCGCGCGTGAACCCCTCCACCGACTCGTATCCGGCCGCGAAGGCCGCGTCGGTGACGCTGGTGCCCTGCCCGATCTCCCAGGCGGCTCGCTCCAGCAGGACCCGGCGGCGCAGGGCCACCGGGGACTCGCCGGTGTCCCGGGACAGCATCCGGCTGAAGTGGAACGGAGAGGAGTGGGCCTGCCCTGCCATGTCGTCCAGGCGCGGGTTGGCCTCGTCCAGGACCGCGTCGATCAGTTCACGCAGGCGGTCACGCCCTGAGGGCGGTTCGGTGCTGGGGTCGGTCATGTGACCAGTATGTTCCCGGTGCCCTCCCCGCCGCTTGACCGTTCTTGCGCGGTTCGAAGCGCGGGATGCGTGGTGCGAGGGCCCCTGGGGATGCGATAGAGTCATCCCCGTTGGCGACGCCGGAGGCGGAGGTCGCTCAGCGGCCGGGACGTAGCGCAGTTTGGTAGCGCACTTGACTGGGGGTCAAGGGGTCGTGGGTTCAAATCCCGCCGTCCCGACAGAGGAGTTGCAGGTCATAGAGGGGTCCACCATCTGGTGGGCCTCTTTCTGCGTGCGTCCGCGAGGATCGACCGCGGGGGCTAAGGGTTGTCCGTTGCCTCGCGGGGGCGGGCCGGTTTCGCGGCGGCCCGGTGGCGTATCCGGATGCCCACCGCGCTGGCGATGAGTAGCACGGTGCCGGCGACGAGGAGGACACCGGCGGCCGAAACCTCTCCGCCGGTGAGCTCCCAGACGAGCCGCGGAACCGCGACCGTGGCAGCGAGCACGCCGAACACGAGCGCCGAGCCGGGGCCCCGCGCCGCCGAGCGCCAGAGCGCGAAGAGGGTGAACAGGACCGCCGTGACGGTGAGCTCGGCGACGTGGTTCACCGGCGTTTCCAGCATCAGGGCGCCCGTGTAGGCGGTTACCGCGCCGAGCCCGACCGCGGTCCCCTGCTCGCGCAGCACGCCCACCGCCGCGAGGGCCACCCCCACTGCACCGAGGAGGAGCAGACCCGCACCGGCCGCTGAGGACGCGATCTGCGACCCGGTCGAGGAGAAACCGCCCCCACTGTCCTGGCCTACGAACTCGTAGACCACCTCCTGGACCCCGAAACCGACGAGGAATGCGCTCATGCCCCAAACGGCCAGCAGTCCGGGCGCGGAGCGCAGCAACGCGTAGGCGGCCACGGCAACGGCCAGCCCGGCAGCGGATGCCCAGACGGGCGCGCTCGGTACGAACCCCGGGGGCAGCGCTTCCCCCGCGCCTTCGGCGACGGAGAAGGCCGCGGAGAGTGCCGCCAACGCGAACAGGGCACCGCCGATCCGGCGGCGGACCGGGGCCATCTCCGCCGACCGGCGCAGCAGTGCTGGGCCGCCGGCCATCCCGAACCCCGCGGCGGCGAGAACGGCGGCGACCACCGCGAGCAGCGTGATCCGGACCCCGGTGTCCAAGACGTCCCATGCGGTGGCCATGAACGTGCCCACGGCCGCCAGCACGAGCCCGCCGCCGACATAGCCCAGTACCTCCGCCCAGCGGCCCCTCGCCCCAGAGTGCCCCTCGGCCGCCTCCAACGCGGTGACGACCGCGTCGGCCTGCCCGCGGTCGATCACCCCTTGTTCGACCAGCCTGCCCAACGCCTCAGCGCGGGCCGCATCGCTAGCCCCCATCAGGCACCGCCTTCCCATCGCCTACGAACCGCCCTCTGCCGTCTGCCCGCGCCCGGCCCCGCGGTGCGGCTGCCTCGGCGCCTGGGGCCAGCGTCCCCCATCCCAACGCAGAACAGCCACGCTGTCCTGAGTAGGGGCACTCAGAGCGTCGCGCGGGGGCGGGTGGGGCTCCTGGTGCGAATACACCCGATCACCCCATTGTGTGGCCAGGTGGTGCGACCTAGACTGCCGCGCATGATCAAGCGCGCCCCGCACTGGATCGAAGGCAGTACCCCACCCCCGACCCCACTCCCACTCCCGCCCCCGACCCCACTCCCACCGGCGGCGCGCTGCTCCGGCGACGCCCCCGATCCAAGGTCGCGGTCGCCCGCGGCGCGGTCGGCAGCGCAACGCCGACCCCCTGGTGTGAGCCTTCGGGCCACGTCACCTGCCGACAGGAGCCGCGTTGGACATCATGAACTCGCCCGTCCTGTGGGTCTGCGCGATCGCGATCTTCGCCGTGATCGGCGTGCAGAGCCTCATCTACATGCGTGCAGCCAGCCTCGCCGGTCCCGAGCACGGGTTCACCCGGGCCGACCTGCGGGCGTCCTTCCGGTCCGGGGCCATCGCCTCGATCGGACCCTCCCTGGCCGTCGTGATCGTGGCGGTGGCCCTGCTCGCCCTCTTCGGCACCCCCGCGATCCTGGTGCGGATCGGACTGGTCGGGTCCGCGGCGACGGAGACCGCCTCGGCCCAACTGGCCGCGGGAACCATGGGGGCGGAGCTCGGCGGCGACACCTGGACCGCTGAGGTCTTCACCGTAGCGTTCTTCGCGATGTCGTTCTCCGGGATCATGTGGATGGTCGCCACCCTCGTGCTCACACCCGTCCTGAAGCGGGGTGATGCCAAGCTGCGGCGGGTGAACCCCGTGCTGATGGCGATCGTGCCCTCGGCCGCCCTGCTGGGCGCCTTCTCCTCCTTGGCCGTTGCCGAGCTCCCCAAGAGCGGCCTCCACGCCCTGATCGTGGCCGTGTCCGCGCTGGTCATGGCGGCCTGCCTGTACCTGGCCCGGCAACTGAAGCTGAACTGGCTGCGGGAATGGGCCCTCGGAATCGCCATCATCATCGGCTTGGTCGTCGCCTACTTCGCACACCAGTCCCCGCTGGGCCCCGCCTGAAGGAGCAGACGTGTCACAGGGAACCGGATCGTCCGAGGCGGAAACCGCCTACGCGGCCTATGACCGCACCACGTCCCGGTGGGGCCGGGCCACGATGCTCGCGGCTCTGGTCTTCTCCATGGCCGGGCCGCTCTACCTGATCTTCGGCACCGACATGCAGTTCACGTCGTGGGGGCTGCTTACCGCGTTCTTCGCCGTGGCCGCGGTTTACGGCGTGATGTGGGTGATCGAGCCGCTGACCTACTACCCGGTGCTCGGCCCGGCAGCGATGTACCAGGCGTTCATGATCGGCAACATCTCCAACAAGCTGGTACCGGCCGCCATCGTGGCGCAGCAGACCATCGACGCCAAACCGGGTACGCGACGGGCGGAGTTCGGCGCGGTGATGGCGATCGCCGGCGCGGCCATCGTGCACATCGTGTCGCTCCTGGTCTTCGTGGGACTCCTGGGTACCTGGCTGATCAGCCTGCTGCCGGAGTCCGTGGTCGAGGTCTCCCGCGAATACATCTTCCCCGCCATCATCGGGGCGGTGGTCGTGCAGCTCGCGGCCTACGCCAAACAGCCCCGGATCACGGTGATCGCCGTCCTGGTCGCCCTCGTCTTCCAGGTGGGTCTCGTGCCCCTGTTCGGTGAGATGTTCACCAACTTCTCCACCGCCCTGGTGGTCCTGTTCACCGTGGTGCTGGCCTGGGTACTGCGTAACCGTCGTGGGGAGTCGCCCTCGAAATCCGAACCGGACCCGGCCCCCAAGGACCAGTCCTGATACATGAGTACCGAACGCCCACGAGGAACGGTCCGGGCGATCCCTTGACGGAGGAACCCGCGACGGGAGAACCCGCGACCCGCACCGCCGCAACCCTAGGAGCACCATTGTCGACGTTGGAATCGGTCGCACACCTCACCGACGAGCTGCGGGACGAGCTGCACCAGCTGTACGTGCACCTGCACAGCAACCCGGAACTGTCCATGCAGGAGCACCGGACCGCGGAGCTCATCGAGGAGCGCATGCGCGCCCTGGGGTGCGAGACCTTCCGGTGCGGCGGGACCGGGGTGGTCGCGCTGCTGCGCAACGGCGACGGCCCCGTGGTCGGTTTCCGAGCCGACACCGACGCCCTCCCCGTGGCAGAGGAGACCGGCCTGGAGTACGCCTCCACGGCGCGTGGCGCACTCCCCGACGGCACCGACGTCCCGGTTATGCACGCTTGTGGCCATGACACCCACGTCACCTGCGCGATCGGCGCGGCCGCCAGGCTGGCCGCCAACCCGGGGTCGTGGGCGGGCACGGTCGTGTTCCTGTTCCAGCCGGGTGAGGAGACCGCGGCCGGTGCCAAGGCCATGGTCGAGGACGGGCTGTGGGACCGTGCACCGCGGCCGGAGGTGGTCTACGGCCA
Source organism: Nocardiopsis oceani (assembly GCF_054777395.1). Classification (NCBI taxonomy): domain Bacteria; kingdom Bacillati; phylum Actinomycetota; class Actinomycetes; order Streptosporangiales; family Nocardiopsidaceae; genus Nocardiopsis; species Nocardiopsis oceani. The sequence goes on along the minus strand of NZ_BAAHAR010000013.1, from coordinate 35,801 downwards.
GCACGTGTGGGGCGGCCGCAGCGGCAGTGTGGAACTGTCCAGCGGCCCGGCGATGGCGATGGCCGACTCCTGGCGGGTGACGGTGCACGGCAGGGGCGGGCACGGCTCCCGGCCGGAGGAGGCGATCGACCCCGTGGTGATCGCCGCGCACATGGTCGTGCGCATCCAGAGCGTGACTTCGCGGGAGGTCGCGGCGCAGTCGGCGGCGGTCGTCACGGTCGCCACGTTCCACGCGGGGCTGAAGGAGAACATCATCCCGGCCTCCGCCGAGTTCACCCTGAACGTGCGCAGTCTCGATCCGGAGGTCCGGGAACGGGTGCTCGCGGCGCTGCGCCGGGTCATCGCGGCCGAAGCGGCGGCCTCGGATGCCCCGGAACCGGAGATCGAGGAGCTGTACAACTTCCCGCTGCTCCACAACGACCCCGCGGAGACCGAGGCCGTGCGCGGGGCCCTCGCCGGGGCTCTGGGAGAGGACCGGGTCATGGACCGGCCCGCGCAGATGGGCAGCGAGGACTTCGGTCTGCTGCCCGACGCGATCGGGGTGCCCGGCGTGTACTGGTTCTTCGGCGGGATGCCGGACGAGGTCGTGGACTCAGACGAGCCGGTGCCGAGCAACCACTCGCCCCAGTTCGCACCGGTGATGGAGCCGACCCTGTCCACCGGGGTAAAGGCGGCGCTGGCCGCGCTCATGTCCCGCCTGGCCCGACCGTAGGTGTGCCGGCCGGGCGGCGGCGGTCGGTTTTCACGGGTGCCCGCCGCCCGGCGTCGTCGGTTGCCCGGCACTGTCACGGGTCCACCGCCGCCCGGCAGCGCCGACAGTCCGCCTCAGCGCTCCGTGTCGGTCCGGGCGTGGGAGCTGAGCCCGTCGAGGAGGGACTCCAGCCCGTGGGCGAAGCTGGCGCCCCAGTCCGTGTCGGCCACGCTGCGGTTCCGGGCCAGGCTCGGGTAGCGGTCGCTGTTGGCCTGGACGTGGTCGTCCGCCGCCTTCCGGGCCCCGGCCTCCTGGCTGTGCCACGAGGCCTGCATGAGTGTGGCGCCGATGACGTAGTTGGACAGGGCGTAGGCCGTGTCGTTGAGCTTTGGCGGAGTGAACCCGGCGTTGGCCAGTACCGCGTGCAGGTACTCCTCCCGGGCGAGCATGTTGGGGCCGAGCATGGGGCGGCCCAGCAGGGCGGCCGACCACGGGTGGCGCAGCAGTGCAGTGCGCCAGTTCTCCATGAAGGCCATGATGTCGTCCCGCCAGTCCGCGCTGGGTTCGGCGGGCAGGGCCACCTCCGCGTAGACGGCGTCCAGAGCCAGATCGAGCACGTCGTCCTTGGTGCTGACGTGGCCGTACAGCGTCGTGGAACCGGTTCCGAGGCGTTGGCCGAGGCGCCGCATGGTCAACCGCTCGGCGCCTTCCTCGTCCAGGAGCGCCAGCGCGGCGTCCACGATGCGTTCTCGGGTCACGCGTTCCCTGCGCGGCCGCTCCGAACGCAGCCACACCTGTCCCGCGCCGGTCGTGGCGGAACGGGGCCCCGCGGTGGGCTCGGAGCTCGCGGATCGCGAGCGGGATGCTTCGTTTTCCATGCCGACCAGTGTAGTACATTGATCTCCATTCCGATCATTGATCGGTTTTACGATCACTGTTCTTATGCTGGCGTGAGAGGACCCCATGGACCGCGATCCGAGCCGCACACCGAAGATCCCGAAGGAGCCGACGAACTCGGAGGGGGCTGAGGGGGTGCGCTCCCGTTCCCAACCCCCGCGTTCGGCCCACGAACCACCCGACCCGCGCCGCTGGTGGGCACTGGCGGTGATCGGGCTGGTGCAGTTGATGGTGGTCCTGGACGCGACCATCGTGAACATCGCCCTGCCCTCAGCCCAAGCCGACCTGGGCATCTCCGACGGAGGCCGCCACTGGGTCATCACCGCCTACGTCCTGGCCTTCGGCGGCCTGCTCCTCCTGGGCGGGCGCATCGCCGACCGTTTCGGAACCCGGCGGATCCTCCTGGTCGGCCTGGTCGGCTTCGCGGCGGCCTCGATGCTGGGCGGCGCGGCCCCCAGCGGGTCCGTCCTCTTCGCCGCCCGGGCCCTACAGGGCGTGTTCGCGGCGCTGCTCGCCCCGGCGGCGCTGTCGCTCCTGAGCAAGGCGTTCGAGGACCCCAAGGAGCGGGGTACGGCCTTCGGCGTCTACGGTGCGCTCTCCGGGGGCGGGGCAGCCTTGGGTCTCCTGGTCGGGGGCCTGCTCACCGAGTACCTGGACTGGCGCTGGTGCCTGTACGTCAACGTCCCGATCGCCCTGGTCGCCCTGCTGGGTGCGCTGGCCGCCGTCCGGCCCAGCATGCCCGCGGCCGTCGGCCGCCTCGACCTGCCCGGGGCCGTGCTGAGCTGTGCCGGACTGTCGGCGGTCGTCCTCGGTTTCGCCCAAGCGGAGGAGAACGGCTGGACTGCCCCGGTCGTCGTGGCGCTGCTGGCGGGCGGGGTCGTGCTGCTGGTGCTGCTGGTGCGCGTCGAGGCCCGTGCCCCGAGGCCGCTGCTGCCGCTGCGCGTACTCACCCACCGGGCCCGGGGCGGATCGTTCCTCGCCGTCGCGCTGTCCCAGGTCGCCCTGTTCGGGTTCTTCCTTTTCATCACCTACTACATGCAGGTGATCCTGGGGTACTCGCCGGTCCGGGCCGGCCTGGCGTTCCTGCCGCTCACGGCCGCGACCGTGGTCGGCTCCAGCGTGATCGCCGCTCTGCTCTTGCACCGGAGCGGACCGCGCCCGCTCATCGTCGGTGGTCTGCTCCTCGGCGCCGCAGGCATGGCCTGGCTCACCCAGCTCGGGGTCGGCGGCGACGCGGTCTACCTGACGTTCCTGCTCCCGGCGCAGCTCGCGATCGGCCTGGGGTTGGGGCTGGTGATGATGCCGGCGATGAGCACGGCCACCGCGGGGGTCGACCACGCCGACGTGGGGGTGGCGTCGGCCATGGTCAACGCGGCCCAGCAGGTCGGTGGGGCCATGGGCACCGCACTGCTCAATACCGTGGCCGCCATGACCACCGCCGCTTACCTGGCCTCACGTGGCGAGGCGGGTCATGCGGAGGCCGCCGTGGAGGGGTACACCACGGCCATCGGGGTCGCCGCCGCGGTCCTGCTGGCCACCGCGGTACTGAGCGCCGTGGTGATCCCGCGCCGCCGTCCGTGACACCCGGCGTTGTTAGGCTGGCGCCCCGCGAGCCCTCTCCCGCCGGCAACCGCGGTGGCTTCGGGCTTTCCGTGGTCGAGGAGGGTGCATGGGTGGTCCGGCGCGTACGGTCGGACAACGGTGGGCGCGTGCTGTTGCCCGGGTCGGTACGGGGGTTCTGGGCGGGGCCGTGCTCATGGCGGTCGCGGTCCTGTTCCTGCACGCCGGTGAGGGCGGCAACTGGGACGCGGAGGGTGCCTGGGTCCTAGCCGGCCTGCTGGCCGTGGTTGCTCTCTTCGGCGGGGTCCACTGGGACACCGCATGGACGATTTCCGACGCCCGTCCAGGTGAGCCGCCGGAAGCAGTCGAGCGGCAGCGGCGGAGACAGCGCCGGTCCTTCCGGCTCTGGGTGACGGTCGCCCTCGCGCTCGCGACCGCACTGGCGTACGCGGCCTTCCCCGCCGACCTTCTCCTGGGTATCGAGGAGAACCCCGACGCCTACGGCCACGCGCCACGTGCCACGGGGATGTGGCTGGCCGCCTGCGCCGTCCCTCTCGGGCTGCTGCTCATGCTGGGCTCACCGGGTCCGGTCGAGCCGCGTCCCTGGCGCGGATCACTGCCCTTCCTCGCCTCAGGAACCCTGGCCGTGGTGCTCACCGTGTCCCTGGCGGGGGTCTACCTGTACCCGAGGCAATCCCACACCGTGGCCGAGGGCCTCGGGGAACCCGCCCCGGTCCCCGGTGAGGTGACCCGGGTCGGCTGGTCCTGGGAACCCCCTCCGGACACCTGGGTCACGGGGGTGCGGACCGGACCGCACGGTCCCGTGCTGCTCCTGGCGGACGGTGCGGTCGCGCTGGACGGGCGGTCGGGGGAGGAGCTGTGGTCCTTCCGGCGCCCGCGGGACGACGATCACGAGGTGTGGTCCGAAGCGTGGGTGGACGACGGCCGGGTGTATGTGCGCCACCTGCCCCCGAAGGGGTTGTCGGACGATGCACCCGAGCGGACCGTCACGGTGCTGGACCCCGTCACCGGGGCGATCGTCGACGAGTACGTCGAGGAACCCCCGGAGCACGGCGGATCGTCCCGGACACGCCTCGGCGATGTCGACATCGCCCAGCGGTTCAGCTCGTCCCAGGGCGGATCGGTGGAGTTGACCGCCACGGACACCCGCACCGGTGCGGGACTGTGGAACTGGTCCCGCGAGTTCGACGCCGACGAGTACGGCTCCGGGTGCGGCACCAACGGGATCGTGCCCTTTCCCGACCGCATGGTCGTGCAGATCAGATGTGTGGACCCCGACGCCGTGGAGGAGCACGGTGACCACAGTGAGGCGCTCGAGGACCCCGATACCCGGACCGCCGCCACGCTCGTGGCCGTGGACGTTGGAACGGGTGAGGAAGTGTGGGAACACAGCTGGGAGCGGGAGGGTGTTGGTACGGAGGAGCCCGTGCTGGTCCCAGCCGACCGCTCGTCGGGGGACGGCGAGCCGGTGGTCGCCGTGCGCCACAGCGACTGGGCGGGTGCGACCGCGCTGTTCGATCCCGCCACCGGCGAGGAGGTGCCGGGCATCCCCGAACAGCTGGGCCCGGGCGGGTCCTCGGCCGCGGCACTCCTGCACGCGGACACCGCTGGGGCCTTCCTCTTGGAAGATGGCGCCCCGGTGCGGTACCACCGCGCGGACGCGTCCGCAGAGACCGTCGCGACAGCGGACCTGGCCGTTGACGAGGCCCTCTGGGAGGACGGGATCCCCCGGGCGCACCTCCGGGCGGCGACCGCCGTCGACGACGCAGCCCTCGTGCCCATCGGGGGAGCGGACGTCGTGGTCGCGCCTTTCGGCGAGGAGACCGCTCAGGGGGAGGGGCCCCGCATCCACCTGGCGGCGGACGAGGACGAACGGCTGTCCCCGGGGGACGAACCGTACGAGACGGGACTGCGCGTGGCCGCGCTGTACCCGGGGCCGGGGTCGGTCGTGGCTCTCCTGTCCCGGTACCAGTCGTCCATCGCTACTGCCCACCGTATCGAGGGGCTGGTGCCCTGAGGGGCGGTGCGAACGCGTCGACCCCGCTGCCTGGGCCGGGTCACCACCGCGGTCGCGGCCCAGGAGTGCGGCGAGGTTCTGAAGAGGGGAGAGCCCCGGCTCCTCGGGGAGGGGCGGTGAGTAGACGCCGTCCGGACCGCTCAGCGGGCTTTCGGGTCCGGTGATGGAGCGGGCGACGGGCAGGGCGGCCCGGACGAGCTCGTCAGGGGTGGGGCGGTCGAGGCCCAGCGCGGACAGCAGGTCCCAGCGGTGCACGAGCATGTCGACCAGGTGGACGGCGAGGACCCGTTCGACCGGGACCTCGCCGCCGACCATCGGCACGTGCACGGTGTCCCCTGCTTGGTCGAGAGCGACGAGCCACCGGGCGGCGTAGCGGGGAAAGTCCGCCACGGGGTCCCCGGAGAGGCCGTTCGGCGCTGGCAGCACCCCGGCGGCGACCGCCTCGTGCTGGTCGTTCATGTGGCGGACGAGGTCCAGCACGTCCCAGCCCGAACAGGGGGTCGGTGCGGCCCGTGATGCCGCCGGAACCATCAGGACCTCGTGCCCCGTCAACGTCACCGCGGCCGCATCCAGCTGGAACAGATCGCTCATGGGTACTCCGTAAGCTCGTCGGACCTCCAAAATAGCGAACGATCGTAAGTTAATATAGGGGTATGGCACCCAGGAAATCGACGGCGGAGGCCGCCCGCTCACGCGCCCGCATTCTCGACGCCACCGTGGACCGCGCCTCACGCCACGGCTTGGAGAGCGTGACGGTTGGTGCCCTCGCGGGCGACGTGGGGATGAGCAAGGCCGGGGTGGTCGGGCCCTTCGGATCCCGCGAGGCCCTCCTCGGGGACACGCTCGACCGGGCGGTCGAGGTCTTCCGCGAGGCGGTCCCGGCACTCTTGGACGGCACCCCGCCCGGACCGGCCAGGGTCGGCCGCCTCCTCGACCTGTGGATCGACTACCTGGCCGACTGCCCGTTCCCGGGAGGGTGCTTCGTCACCGCGGCCTCCTTCGAGCTCGACCACCGCCCCGGCCCGCTCCGCGACCGGATCCGCACGGTCGCCGAGCAGTGGCACCGCTTCCTGGCCGCCGAGATCACCGAAGCCCGCACTCAAGGGCTCCCTGACCGGGCGGCACCGGAAGACCTGGCCACGGCGCTCGTCGGGTTGTCCATGGCCGCGAACCAAGAGATCCAGCTACTGGAGGATCCGGCCGCCCCCGCCCGAGCCCGCCGCCTGATGCGTGCCGCGGTCGGCCTGCCTCCGGCATGAACCGGAGGTGCTCGCACGCGGGGTTCACCCGAACGCAACCGCCCATTCGGGCGGGATAACCAGATGCCGGGCGCCACCGCCCCTGCGAGAATCCGTTCGCATGACCGCTAGAGACATCGAACTGTTCGACCGGGTAGCCCGTCAGTACGACGAGGTACTGCCGTTCTTCTCCGAGACCGCGAAGGCGACCGCCGCCGCTCTGCCTCTCAGGCCCGGTCTCCGACTGCTCGATCTCGGTGCGGGGCACGGCGCCCTCACAAGCCGAGCTTTGGACGTGGGCTGCCTGGTCACGGCGATTGATGCCGCCCCCACAATGGTCGCCCGGACCAGGGAAGCCCATTCCGACGACCCGCGGTTCGTAACCGCCCGTCTGATGGACGCCCACCGCCTGGAGTTCCCGGACGGGCACTTCGACGCGGTGGTCTCCGGTTTCGTCCTGCACCTCTTGGACGACCCCCCTACTGCCCTGGCCGAAGCTCGGCGCGTCCTGACCTCGCGGGGATGGCTCGCGCTCACCCTCCCGGGGCCTTCCCCGGACGGGGAACCAGCGGCTGAGACCGGAGAGAACGAGGACCCCCTCCCCGCTCTGTTCACGGAGTTCGGTCGGCACCTGCCTCCAGGAGGCGGAATGGGGAGGCCGATCGACGATCCCCGAAACCTGCTCACCGAGGCCGGGTTAGCGAAGGTCACCGCCACGACGGTCACCACGGCCCTTCCGGTGCCCGACGGTGAGACGCTGTGGCAGTGGCTGCTGACGCACGGAAGCCGCGCTTTCCTCGATGACCTGCCCGCCGAGCGGAGAGCGGAATTTCGCGCGCGCGTATTCGCGTCGGTCGAAGACTCCGGTCCGTTCACCATGCGCCGCCCGGTCTCACTGTGGATCGGGCACCGCGGTGTGCGCTGACCGGCATCCGGTTCCGGCATGAACCGGTGGCTCCCGTTGTTCTTGACTGTCGATGGACGACGGGAGGAGGGCCATGGAGGGTGTCCGTGGATCCGCTCTGCCGGGGGCGGCGGACGTGGTCGTGGTGGGGGCCGGGCAGGCCGGGCTCTCGGTCGCCTGGCACCTGCGGCGGCTGGGCCTCGAACCGGGTGTGGACTTCGTGGTGGTGGACCGGGGACCCGACACCGGGGGTGCCTGGCAGTTCCGCTGGGACTCGCTGCGCCTGGACGACGCGCACAAGGTCGACGACCTGCCCGGGATGCGCGAGCTCGGGCTGAGCTTCGAGACCGCTGACCCCACGCGGCCCGCCCGTGACGTGGTGCGCGACTACTACGCGCGCTACGAGCAGGCGTTCGGCCTGAACGTGGTGCGGCCGGTCGCGGTGAACCGGGTGCGCGACGAAGGCGAGGCGTTCGTTGTCTCGACGGACAAGGGCGACATCGCCGCGCGGGTGCTCGTCAACGCCAGCGGGACCTGGGCCAGGCCCTTCCGCCCCTACTTCGCCGGTGCAGCGGACTTCCGCGGCGCGCAGATCTCCACCCCCGACTACCGTGCCGCGGAGGACTTCGCGGGACAGCAGGTGCTGGTTGTGGGCGGAGGCACGTCCGCGGTCGGGTTCCTGCGCGAACTGGAGGGCGTGGCCGCGGGCACTGTGTGGGTCACCCGCCGACCCGTGGAGTTCGCCGACGACCCCAAGGGCGGGATCCGGGCCGTTCAGCGGGCGGACGAGGCCGCCAAGGCGGGGCGGCCGCAGCCGAGCATCATCAGCGGTACCGGGCTGCCCGCGACCCCGGAGAACCTCGCGGCGCGGGACCGGGGCCTGCTGGTGGCGCGGCCGATGTTCACCGGGATCGAACCCGACGGGGTCCGCTGGCCGGACGGTTCGTTCGAGCCGGTCGACGCCATCATCTGGGCTACCGGGTTCCGCGCCGAACTCACGCACCTGGCTCCGCTGCGCCTGCGCGAACCCGGCGGGGGAGTGCGGGTCGAGAACGGGCGCTCGGCGCGCGAGCCGCGGCTGTTCCTGGCGGGGTTCGGTCCTCAGGCGAGCACGATCGGGGCCAACCGCGCGGGCCGCACGGTGGCGCGCCAGGTCGTGGCCGAACTCCGCTCGATCCAGGGGACGTCCGCTGCCACACGTGTGTGACCTCAGGTTCCGGGTAGCGCCGCGGAGAGGGCCCCTGCACGGGGCGTACGAGGAACGGGGTGAGGCAGATGTTCGCGAACCGGGAGGAAGCGGGGGACCGCCTGGCGGAGGTCCTGGTCGGGGTGGACCGCGACCGCCTGCTGGTGCTGGGGCTGGCACCCGGGGGCGTGCCCGTCGCGGAACGCGTGGCGCACGCGCTCGGCGGGGCGCTGGACGCGCTGGTCGTCCACCGGGTCCCCTCGCCGCGCAACCCCGACCGGGCCATCGGCGCGGTCGCGGCCGCGGGGTCGGCGTTCTTCGAACGTGATTCCCTGGACGTCCTCGGCCTGTCCGAAGGTGACCTGGAGGAGACGGTCGAGTCCGGGCGGGAGGAGGTTCGGCGCAGGGAGTCGTTCTACCGGGGGCCAGGACCCGGGTCCGACATCGAGGGTATGGACGTCATCGTCGTCGACGACGCACTGGTGACCGGGATGAGCGCGCGGGCCGCGCTGACGGCGCTGCGCGAGCGGTCCCCGGCGTCCCTGGTACTGGCGGCCCCGGTGGGTGAGCAGCAGGCGGTTCGCTCGCTTTCGGAACTGTGCGACCGGGTCGTGTGCTTGATGGCGCCGGTCGACTTCCAGGAGGCCGACCGGTGGTACGGGGAGTATCCGCACGTCGCTGACGACAGCGTGCGGAGCCTGCTCGGCCGGTCCTGAGACCGACGGGTGCCGGGTGGGCAGCCGCGACCGGTCGGTCCACGTTGGCCGCACGTGGCCACTGTCGTTCGGACGCCTCCCGAACCCTTTGGGAGCGGGGGAACCAGGCGTAAAATATCCGGTTATCCAAGTTGACCGGAATCGGCCCTGAGAGCAGCGGGGCAGGTCACGGGCCCAGGCCACCCTCGGCGTCGACCAGGTCGACAGCCTGCGCTCGCGCGGGACAACCTCCCTTCACTGAAGGAGTCCGTGATGACCACCGAAACCACCGGGCCGGAGCTGGACCAGGACAAGGTGGAAGCGTTCACCGGTCGGATGATCGGCATCCTGGAGGGCGGCAGCGCCACCCTCATCTGCAGCCTGGGCCACCGGTTGGGCCTGTTCGACACCATGGCTGGCCGCGGCGCCATGACCTGTGCGGAAGTCGCCGAAGCCGCGCGCTTGAACGAGCGCTACGTGCGCGAGTGGCTGAGCGGTGCGACCATCGCCCGGCTGATCGAGTACGACCCGCTCGCCGACACCTACCTCCTGCCCGCCGAGCACGCGGCCTGTCTGACCCGAGCGGCCGGACCGGACAACCTCTCCCGGTTCGTGGGCATGCTTCCCATGCTCGCGCTGGTCGAGGACCAGGTGGGCGAGGCGTTCCGCCGCGGCGGCGGGGTGCCCTACAGCTCCTACCCCCGCTTCCAGGAAGTCATGGCAGAAGAGAGCGGCGAGGTGGTGGACGCCTCCCTCATCGGCGCCACCCTGCCCCTGGTGGAGGGTCTCACCGAACGGCTCGCGCTCGGCATCGACGTGGCCGACGTCGGCTGCGGCCGCGGCCACGCCGTGAACGTGATGGGCCGGGCCTATCCCCGGAGCCGGTTCACCGGATACGACTTCTCCGAGGAGGGGGTCACGTTCGCACGGGGCGAGGCGGACGCGATGCGCCTGGACAACGTGCGGTTCGAGCTGCGCGACGTCGCCGACCTGGGGGTGGAGGAGTCGTTCGACTTCATGACGGCCTTCGACTCCATCCACGACCAGGCCCACCCCGGACAGGTGCTCTCGGGTATCCACCGGGCGCTGCGGCCCGGAGGGAGTTTCCTGATGGTCGACATCAGGTCCTCCAGCAAGCTGCAGGAGAACATGGACCTGCCCTGGGGGACCTTCCTCTACACGGTGTCGCTCATGCACTGCATGACGGTATCCCTCGCTCTGGACGGTGACGGGCTGGGAACGGCCTGGGGAGAGCAGAAGGCCCTCGCCATGCTCACCGAGGCGGGCTTCGACGAGGTGGAGGTGAAGGGTATCGACACCGACCCGTTCAACAACTACTACGTCTGCGCTAAGGACTGAGATCGCCCTGTGGACAACCGCCTCCGGCGCTCGCCCGGGATTTAGGATCGTGCCAGAACCAGTTTCCAGAGCGTCGGAGGTCACCGGTATGCGGGCCAATCAGCTTCCCACCGAGGAGATCAAGCGGGACCCGGCGGCCTTCGCCGACCGGGTCACCGCGGACGGCCGCTTCGACCGGACCGCCGAACCCGGGCGCTACCGGCTGGTCATCAACCGGGCCTGCCCGTGGGCGCACCGGGTGGTGATGACCCGACGGCTCATGGGGCTGGAGGGCGCCGTCTCGCTGGCCGTCACCGACCCGGTCCAGGAGATCATCGAGGGCGACCCGCACTGGGTGTTCACCGAGGAGACCGGTAGTCCCGGGGGCCGGGACCCGGTCCTCGGTATCCACGCCCTGCGCGAGGCCTATCTGGCGCGGGACCCCGGCTACGACGGCGGCGTGAGCGTGCCCGGCCTGGTCGACGTGGCCAGCGGGCACCTGGTCTCCAACGACTACGACCAGCTCAGCGTGGACATGGCCACCGAATGGGGCGGCCTGGCCCGGGAGGGTGCCCCGGACCTGTACCCGGAGGCGCTGCGCGAGGAGATCGACGCTGTGAGCGCGCAGGTGTACCAGGACCTCAACAACGGGGTCTACCGCTCCGGCTTCGCACCGGACCAGCGGCGCTACGACCGGGCGGTCAGCGGCGTGTTCGAGCGGCTGGACGCCCTGGAGGAGCGCCTCGCCGACCGCCGCTACCTGGTGGGCGACCACATCACCCTCGCCGACCTGCGGCTCTGGGCGACCCTGGTCCGTTTCGACGCGGCCTACCACGGCCACTTCAAGTGCAACCGCCGGAAACTGATCGAGTACCCCGCGCTGTGGGCCTACGCCCGCGACCTGTTCCAGACTCCCGGGTTCGGCGACACCACCAACCTCGAGCACATCCGCGTCCACTACTACCGGGTGCACACCGCCATCAACCCGACCGGCATCGTGGCGGTGGGGCCCGAGCCGCGCGGGTGGCTCACCGAGCACGGCCGGGAGCGGCTGGGCGGCAGCCCCTTCGGCCAGGGGACCCCGCCCGGCCCGGTCCCGTCCGAAGAGGCAGTCCCACCTCTGGAGGAGCAGGGCTGAACAGCGCTGAGGCGGGTGCCGCAGTGCTGTAGGGGTGTCGAGCACCGGTCGGCTCCGAAAGCCGGCCGGGTACGAACGTCAGCTGAACACGACTCTCGGCACCCACACCCAGCTTCGCCGCGACAGCCTTGACCGCCGCGCTGGTGGAGGCGTAGTCGCCCCGGCTCTGCTGGACCAGGCGCACGGCGCGTTCACGCAGTTCAGTGGGGTAACGCTTCGACATAACGGACTCAACCTATCCAAGGATTCGAGTCTCCATCACACCCAGGGCGATTCACGCCTGGTCGATGACGTCTTCGAGGCGTTGGACGAGCAGACCGTCGTGGTGCCCGGTACCGAGACCTTGGACCTGGTGGTGCCCTCCCTGGCCCGGTCTCTGGCCGCGGTACACACCCAGCGGCGCCGCCTCGCAGAGCAGATCAGCGAGTTGTTGGAGGCCCACCCTCTTTCGCCGGTCCTGACCTCGATGCCCGGGGTCGGGGTCAGGACCGCCGCCGTGCTGCTGGTGACCGTCGGGGACGGCACCGATTTCCCGAGCGCTGCTCATCTGGCGTCCTACGCCGGCCTGGCTCCGGCCACCAAGAGCTCGGGCACCTCCATCCACGGCGAACATGCCCCACGGACAGGGAATCGGCAGCTCAAACGCGCCATGTTCCTGTCGGCATTCGCCTGCATGAACGCCGATCCCGCCTCCCGGGCCTACTACGACAAACAACGAAGCCGCGGCAAGACCCACACCCAGGCGCTACTGCGCTTGGCCCGCCAACGCATCAATGTGCTGTTCGCGATGCTGCGGGACGGCGCCTTCTACCAATCACGCACGCTAGCGATCGATCTGGCCGCGTAATGGGCTTGACGAAAAACATAGAGGCACCCTTTCCCGATAGCCGCCAACCCGCCGTCGCAGCGGAGCGGGTCAAGGTGGAGCGCCCATGCGGGCGAAGCCCCCACCGCGACAACCTTGAGGCGCGCAGCGGAGACGGCAACAATCGAGCGGCGGGAAAGGAGGACACCCCAACCCAGAGAGGCAATCCCGGTAAAGCTCCCGCGCGGGTCCCGGGTCGCGTCGTGCTCTGCTGTGCCGGTGTGAGCACGGTGGTTTCTAGGAGCCGTCGTAAAGAAGCGGCTCTGAACGGGCGTGATGCCGGTCTGGCGGGCAAGGGACCCCGACCTCCGCACATCCGGGTCCGGGCTCCGCAGGGACGTATAGGAGGTGCTCACCGGTCGGTGCGCTGGGCGTATGCCAAACCCGGTACGTGCCGGAGCCTCGGGAAACCCGGTGCGAAACAATGGGGCGATGCGCGCGGTGGTGTTGGAGGCGGCCCAGGCTCGCCCGGAGGTTCGTTCAGTGGCGGTGCCGAAGGTGCCCGACGACGGGGTGCTGGTACAGGTGATGGCGACCGGGATGTGCCGCAGCGATTGGCACGCCTGGGCCGGGCATGAGGACATCACCTTTCCGCACGTGCCCGGACACGAACTGGCCGGGGTCGTCGTCGAGTCCGGCCCACAGGTGGAACGGTGGAAACCCGGAGACCGGGTGACGGTGCCGTTCGTGTGCGGCTGCGGTCAGTGTGAGTGGTGCCGGGCCGGGCAGGCGCAGATCTGCCCCGACCAGCAGCAGCCGGGCTTCACCCACTGGGGCTCGTTCGCTGAATACGTGGCCCTGCACGCCGCCGATGCGAACCTGGTGGCGGTCCCCGAGCACGTGGATTTCGCTACCGCGGCCGGGCTCGGGTGCCGGTTCGCCACCGCCTACCGGGCCCTGGCCGACAGGGCCGACCTCGGCGAAGGTGAGTGGGTGACCGTCATCGGTGCCGGCGGGGTCGGGCTCAGCGCGGTCATGATCGCCCGCGCGCTGGGTGCCCGGGTGATCGCCGTGGACCGCCACCCCGAAGCCCTTGCCGTCGCGCGGGAGCTGGGAGCCGAACACGCCCTGGTCGCGGATGGCGCGGACGGCACGGACATTCCTGCGGCCATCAGCGAACTGACCGGCGGTGGCAGCCATGTCGCGGTCGATGCCGTGGGCAGTGAGCAGACCTGTGCCGACGCGATCCTCGGACTGCGCAGGCGGGGGCGGCACGTCCAGGTCGGCCTGCTGCCCCCGGTCGAGGGTCACCCCAGGGTCCCGATGGAACGGGTGATCGGCTGGGAACTCGACCTGCGCGGCAGCCACGGAATGGCCGCGGTCGACTACCCGGACATGATGGACCTCATTGCGCAGGGTGCCTTGCAACCACAGCGACTCACCGAACGCACCATCGGCCTCGGCGAGGCCGCGAAACTGCTTCCAGGGTTCGACCGGGCCACCGTCGCCGGGATGACCATCATCGATCCCACCCGCTAGGGACTGTGCGGCGCGTGAGGACCGCGGCCAGGCGGTCGGTCGCCTCGGGGAGCAGCCGGTAGTACACCCAGGTGCCGCGCCGCTCCGCAGCGATGAGCCCGGCCTCGCGCAGCAGTTTGAGGTGGTGGGAGATGGTGGGCTGGGACAGGTCGAAGGCGGGCGTCAGGTCGCACACGCAGATCTCACCGCCGTCGCGGGAGGCGATCATCGACAGTAGTCGCAGTCGCACGGGGTCGCCCAAGGCCTTGAAGACCCGGGCCAGCTCCACGGACTCGCCCTCGTCCAGCGGGGTGTTCAGTAGACCGGGGCAGCAGCCCGCGACGGTGCCCTGCTGTGCGGTGGCCCCACTCTCTTGATTCGACATGCTTCTATATTGACAAGAATCAAAACAGGGCGCAACCTTGAATCGACATACTTCGATACAAGGCCCGCGGAGATTCCCGTGTCCCGTGTCCAGCTCGCCCTCAACGTCGCCGACCTCGAGACGTCGGTCCTGTTCTACTCCAAGCTCTTCGGCGTCGAGCCCGCCAAGCGCCGTCCCGGATACGCCAACTTCGCCATCGCCGAGCCCCCGCTCAAGCTCGTCCTCATCGAGGGCGAGCCCGGCCAGGAGACCCGGCTGGACCACCTGGGCGTGGAAGTGGAGTCCACCGCCCGGGTCGACGCAGCCGCCGACCGGCTCAAGGAAGCGGGACTGGCCACCTTCGAGGAGAACGACACCTCGTGCTGCTACGCCGTCCAGGACAAGGTGTGGGTGCGCGGCCCCGGCAAGGAGCCGTGGGAGGTGTACGTGGTCAAGGCCGACAGCGGCCAGCGCGGCAAGGCCGAGGGCGTGCCCGTCCCCGCAGCTACCGAGTCCGCGGGCTGCTGCGGCGGTTGAGTCCGGGAGGCCCGAGAGGCCCGAGCGGCGGCGCGTGGGCCCGAAGCCCCGCACACGCGAGGCGCCCGGCTGGGGATCCCCAACCGGGCGCCTCACCGGAAGAACGCTGAGCTCCACCGCCCACCCGGGGCTCTCGTGCCGTTCGTCGGTCAACCGCGGGAGGCCTGCGGTGCGGCACCGTCCGCGATCGTGGAGTCGATCCAGTCGGCGTGCGCGACGGGGTCGGTGAAGACCATCGGTCCGACACAGAGCGGGCTCTCGTCGAAGTCGCCGTCGCGGCTGTTCACGCCGATCAGCTCCCAGTCGCCTTCCTCGCCGCGCACCGCGGGGCCGCCGGAGTCGCCCGTGCAGGCCTGGGCCTCCTCGGTGGGGTGTTCGGAGCACAGGTCGCTGTCGGCGTCCACCTCAGCGCACCGGTCCAGGTCGACGATTTCGGTGTCCAGCTCCTGCAGGACGTCCGGCTTGCCTTCCTCGCCGAACTCGTCGAGCATCCCCCAGCCCATGGTGCGCACCTCGGTCCCGGGGGAGGCGGAGTCGTCGGCGATGCCGATGGGGGTCTGCTCGACCGGGGAGTCCAGCTTCAGCAGCGCCAGGTCGTCGTACAGGAGGTACTGCGAGAACTCGTAGTCGGGGTCGTCGCTCACGTCGATCGCCTCGAAGTCGGGGTGTTCGACGACCTCGCTGACCTCGCGTTCGCTGCCGCCTTCGGTCTGGTCGGTGCTGCCCACACGCACGGTGAGCTGTTCCGGTTCGGTGCAGTGCGCCGCGGTGAGGACCCACTCCTCGTCCACCAGGGCGCCCCCGCACAGATGCACGCCGTTGTCGTCGTACAGGGCCGCCACGAACCCGTACTCTTCGCTGGCGTCGCTTCCACCGATGACCGCGCCGGCCGGAGTCGCGAGGGCGGTGGCCCCCATGAGTGCCCCGGCCCCGACCAACCCGACGAGCACCGTTCCGCGGCCACGCAGATGCCTGGTCAGGCTCTTGCGGCTGTCGAACATACCCAATCCTTTCGCTCTGGTGTCGCACCGTTGCTCGGTGTGACACCAAAACTAGGGAGCCGGAGCCCGGGAAACATCGGCCTCGCGAACCAACCCGCACCCCGACGAAAGTCGGCATCCGTTGCGGGCAGGGCCAACGGAAGGTCCAACCGCGGTGTCCGGACGGTGGGGCGCGGCCCGAGGCGCCTCGATGGTCCGAGTGCCCGCCGCCGCGCGCCCAGCGCCGGGTATCTGACGTGAGCAGGGGTGGGGTCGCCCTCGTCAGCTGGCGGGGTCGTATCCGAACTGCCGGACCTCCTGCGAGCAGCGGCACGCGGCGGCGAACTTCGCGGCCCACTCGAGCGCCGCCTCCCGCGAGGGCAGCTCGAGAACGGTGTAGCCGCCGTTGGGCACCGTGTGGCCCGGGTGCGTGCCCTCGGTGACGCTGCCGTCACCGGCCACCAGCACCGGGGCTACGTCCTCATCGATCCCGCCCCCGAAGACGTACACGCCCGCAGCCTTGGCCTCCTCGATGACGGCATGCGAGTCTTCGACCACCGCCTCGAAGTCCTCCTCGGGGATCACCATGGCCTCACCGGGGAACGAGATCAGGTACTTCGTCATCGGAGGGCTCCTGTGCTCCGGCCGCGCAATCCGGCGGCTCTTCGCTGTGGGACTGTTCGGGTACCGGTCCAATCGAGGCTCCGGCGCCGTAGATGTAGTCAAGGCAGAGCGTTGTGTCCCGCTTGCTGAGTCTTCGTCGTTGACCAGCGCCAGCAGTCGACCTGCACACGATTGTGCGCCTACCCACGGGCATTGTCTACGCGGGCGGGGCGAAGGCGAACGTCCTGTTCTTCGACCGCAAACCGGCCATGGAGTCTGGTGAGGCGGCGGCCGAGAAGCTGTGGGTCTACGGCTTCCGTGCCGGGCAGCGGTTTCCTAAGTTGGCTGGACGGGTTGGTGGGGGCCGGATCGGTGGTTGACCGAGCCGAACCCTCCCACCTTGTATGGCCCCGGCCAAGGTGTGCGGTCTTGGCCGGGCTTCGTTGCGTCTCGGGTCAGTGGGAGAGCGTGGATCTGAGGAAGCCGGTCCACTCGGAGGCTGGGAAGGGGAGATGCCCGGCGGTGGGACGCTTGGAGTCACGGACGGCCGCGCCACAGGGGAGCTCGGCTACCTCCACGCAGTCTTCACCGGTACCGCTGTATCTGCTCTTCTTGAATCTGAGAATGTTCATGCGTTGCCCTTCAGCGATGTGATCATGTCCCTGATGAAGTTCACGCTCTGAGCTGCGGTGAGTGCAGCATTGTGGGCCTCGCGCCACAAGGTCTCATAGCGACGAATCTCTTCGTCCCCCTCTGAGAAGATTTTACAGGTTGGCGTCTCCATGTAAGCAATGGTGGGGTCTGTCTGCTCCGGGAACTCCAGGATCTGGAAGCTCCCAAGGTTCGCTGAATGCATCCCTGAAGAGAAGGGCAAGATGTGGAGGGATACTCTTGGGCGCTCAGCCATGTCCGTGAGATGGACAAGCTGCTCACTCATGACTTCCGGCCCTCCCGCGAATCGAAGTAGAGCGGCTTCGTCGATGAGCGCTACGTACTCGGGTGGGTAGAGACGGTCGAGAATCTCCTGGCGTTTCATACGGCCGTCGACATGGCGCTGGATCTGTTCCTCCCGAACCATGCTGGTGCCTGTGAAGACAGCCCTTGTGTAGGCGGTGGTTTGAAGCAGGCCAGGGATTACCTGTGTTTGGTATGTCCGAATGCATGAGGCCTCAACCTCGAAGGATGGCAGACCGCTGGCGCTAAACACGTCCTTGTACTTGGACCACCAGCCTCGCTCGCTCGCATCTTTGGCCAGCTGGTGAAGGCTCTTCCAGGAGTCCTCGTCCATGCCGTAAGTCTGGGCCAGCGCGTCCAGGTGCGTCGACTGAATGCGTTTGCCCTCATGGCCTTCGAGTCGTCCGATGGTACTCCGGGGGACACCTGACTTTTTTGATGCTGCATCTAACGTATGTCCGGATTCTTCGCGAAAGTCACGGAGTATGCGGGCCAAGCGCCGTCGGCGAATGGTGGGGCTGAAACTATGTTTCATGGGGCGAGCCTAGCAAGTTCCAGGGATTCTTAAGATTAACTTGACTTATGGGATTCCAAGAAACCAAGATGGGGATGTAGCAGTGACCGGTGAATCACCCAGGGTTCATCTTGGTCAGGCTATGCCTTGCCCGTTCCGCGCATCACGGCAACCGTGAGACTCCTCCAACGGGCACCTTCAGCAGCACCCCCCCGACTCATGTGTCCAGCCATGCCAAGGAGTGTGTTCGTCATGCCCGAAACCGCCCCCGCGCCCGCCGCCGTCCCGGTGCAGGGCCAGGCCACGGTCCCGCTGGCCAGCTTCATCCGCCCCTTCCAGCGCCACTACTTCTCCGGCCACCCCGAACGCCCCACTACCGGGCACGCAGCTACGACTTCGCCGGAGTCCCCGCCCTAATGCCCCTAGATCGTTGATGGGAGTTTGGTTTCCTGGTCAGTGGTCGTAGGCGATCAACGATCGCTTCACCGGGGCACCGATCAACCAGTTGTGCCAGATCGCTGCGTTGAGCGCGCAGATCCTCTGACAGGTACGCGCCCACAGCCCTTCGGTGCTGCGGGCCGCGTGCCGCTCCAACCCGAGCTGGTTCTTCAGCGTCCAGATCACCGCCTCGATCCGCTGGCGCAGCCAGGACAGTCGGTCACCCGGTCGCGCAGCGCGGTGTCGGCCGGGTCCGCGCGCTCCCGCCACAGGTCGATCAGGCGGGACGCCGCGGCGACGAACCGGCCCGGGCTGCGCAGGGTCAGGCCGCGCTCGTCCCCGGCGGTGCTCATCGCGACCCGCCATCCGTCGTCGGGCGCGCCGATGACGTCGTGGTCGGGGACGAACACGTCGTCGAAGAACAGTTCAGCGAAGGCGGGCTTGCCGTCCAGCCGCCCGATCGGCCGGACCGTCAGGCCGGGGGCGTCCAGCGGGAACATGAGGTAGGTCAGCCCCTGGTGCCGCTGGCCGGAGGAGCGGAAGATCCCGAAGGCCCGGTCCGCGAAGGGCGCCCGCGAACTCCAGATCTTCTGGCCGCTGAGCAGCCAGCCGCCGTCGGTCCGGGTGGCGGTCGAGCGGATCGCGGCGAGGTCGCTGCCCGCGTTCGGCTCCGACCACGCCTGCGCCCAGATGACCTCACCCGAGGCCATGGAGGGCAGGATCCGCCGGAGCTGTTCGTCCGTTCCGTGCGCGAAGAGGGTGGGGGCGAGCAGGTTGATGCCGATCTGGTTGAGCCGCGCCGGGCCGCCGGCGGCGTAGTACTCCTCCTCGAAGATCAGCCACTCCAGGGGTGAGACGCCCCGGCCCCTGTACTCCTCGGGCCAGGACACCGCGGCCAGCCGCGCACCGTCCAGGACGCGTTCCCACTTCCGGTGCTCGGCGAAGCCCGCCTCGGTCTCCAGAGAGGGGAGCGGCGACGGGGGGACGTTCGCCCGCAGCCACGTGCGCATCTCGGCGCGGAACCGGTGTTCGGCGTCGGTGTAGTCAAGATCCATCGGAGGCCGCCTTCCTCATGCTCCGGGGGTCCATGCCGCCGAGGGAGTCCGTCCCGGTCTCGGCGTTGTGGGCGTGGGCGAGGTGGTGCAGTCCGAAGGCCGCGTCCATGCCGCTGCGCATCCCCTGGAAGTCCTCGGCCTGGTTGACGGCCTTCTTGGTCAGCGCGAGCCCGAAGCGGGGCATCGCGGCGATCCGCTCGGCCAGGTCCACGGTGTGCTGGTCGAGCTCGTCCCGGCCCACCACCCGGTTGACCATGCCGACCTCGTGTGCGCGCCGGGCCGGCATCCGGTCGCCGGTGAACAGGAACTCCTTGGCCACGCGCGGCGGCATCATCCACGGGTGGGCGAAGTACTCCACGCCGGGGATGCCCATGCGCAGCACCGGGTCGCTGAAGAAGGCGTCGTCGGAGGCGACGATCAGGTCGCACGACCAGGCCAGCATGAGGCCGCCCGCGACGCACGCCCCCTGCACCATCGCGATGGTGGGTTTGGGCAAGTCGCGCCAGCGGCGGCACATGCCCAGGTACACCTCGGACTCCCGGGCGAAGCGGCTCTCCGCGCCGTCCTTGTCCGTGTGGTCCCACCACAGCCCGGCCCTGCGGTCGAAGCTCTCGTGGGTGTCGCGCCCCGGGGTGCCGATGTCGTGCCCGGCGGAGAAGTGCTTGCCCGCCCCGGCGAGCACGACGGTCTTGATCCCGTTGTCCTCGGCCGCCCGGTAGAAGGCGGAGTCCAGCGCGTAGGTCATCTCCGAGTTCTGCGCGTTGCGGTAGTCGGGGCGGTTCATCGTGATGACGGCTACGGAACCGTCCTCGCCCCGCCGTTCGAAGCGAACGACTTCCTCCATGCGGGCCTCCTAGGTCTCAGCCTCACTGGCACGGAACGTGGTTCTTTCTAACAAGTGTTTGGTAGAGTAACATGGGAGAGCAGAACACGGCAGGCCCCGCACGGCGCAGGCCCCACGGAAAGGTCCACACAATGAGCGCAGCCCCGACCTAC
Source organism: Nocardiopsis oceani (assembly GCF_054777395.1). NCBI lineage: Bacteria > Bacillati > Actinomycetota > Actinomycetes > Streptosporangiales > Nocardiopsidaceae > Nocardiopsis > Nocardiopsis oceani. Next base: position 15,352 of record NZ_BAAHAR010000013.1, on the reverse strand, counting down.
GTCCCCGGCCACGGCCTGCTCCGCGACCGCGTTGCGGTGGTGACCGCCGCCGCGGGGGCCGGGATCGGCGGCGCCACGGCCCGGCGCATGCTGGAAGAGGGCGCCAAGGTCCTGGTCAGCGACGCCCATGAGCGGCGCCTGCGGGAGACGGAGAGCGCGCTCAGCGCCGAGTTCGGAGCGGACTCGGTGGCGGCCGTCCCCTGCGACGTGACCCGGGAGGACCAGGTGACGGCCATGTTCGACGCGGCGCTGGTCAAGTTCGGCCGTGTCGACACCGTCGTGAACAACGCCGGACTGGGCGGCACCGCCCGACTCGTGGAGATGACCGACGAGCAGTGGCACCGGGTCCTCGACGTGACGCTGACCGGCACCATGCGCTGCACCAGGCACGCCCTGCGCCTGATGTCCGGCCAGGGCACCGGGGTGATCGTGAACAACGCCTCGGTCATCGGCTGGCGCGCCCAAGAGGGACAGGCGCACTACGCGGCCGCCAAGGCCGGGGTCATGGGCCTCACCAGGTGCGCCGCCGTCGAAGCCGCCGAGTCCGGCGTGCGGGTGAACGCCGTCGCGCCGAGCCTGGCCATGCACCCGCACCTGGAGAAGGTCACCTCGCCCGATCTGCTGACCGAACTGACCGACAAGGAGGCCTTCGGGCGCTACGCGCAACCGTGGGAGGTCGCGAACGTTATCGTCTTCCTTGCCAGTGACTACTCCTCGTACATGACGGGTGAGACGGTTTCGGTATCCAGCCAGCGGGCCTGAGACACGGGTGTCCAGTGGACACCGCAGCGTCCGCCGCGGCGGGCGGGCGCGAACGGTTCGCGACGCGACGAGGAAGAGCGATGGGAGGGCGTGGTGTGCTCCGGCCCGGTCCGCGTACCGGGCCGCAACACCACCGAACAGATGAGTCCACGGCGACGCGACGAGGCAGGAACAGCGGCGGCACGGGCGCGCAGGCGCGCGGAACTACTCGAGACCGCCGCGGAGGTGTTCGCCAACCGCGGGTACTCCACCACGACGGTCCGGCAGGTCGCCGACGCGGCCGGAATGCTCGGAGGCAGCCTCTACTACCACTTCGACTCCAAGGAGTCGATGGTCGACGAGATCCTCTCCACCTTCCTGACCGAACTGTGGGAGGCCTACGACGACATCCTCGGCCGGGGGATGGGCGTCCGGGAAACACTCGAGGCGCTGGTGACCGCGTCCTTCGACTCGATCGAACGGCACCGGCCGGCCGTCGTCATCTACCAGAACGAGTCCAAGCACCTCGGGACCAACGACCGGTTCAGCTACCTGTTGGACAGCCAGAAGCGCTTCCGGCAGATGTGGGTGGGCCTGCTGGAGAGCGGGGTCGAAGAGGGCGTCTTCCGCGCCGACCTCGACCCTCCCGTCATCTACCGGTTCATCCGCGACACCGTATGGGTCGCCGCGAGCTGGTACCAGCCCCAAGGGCGCTTGACGTCCGAAGAGATCGCCAGGCAGTACCTCGCCATGGTCCTTGAGGGGATCCAACGGCGCTGACCAACGAAGGAGACACCGGTGACCGACGCCTACATCGTCGACGCAGTCCGCACCCCCGTCGGCAAGCGCGGCGGCGGGCTTGCCGAAGCCCACCCCGCCGACCTGGGCGCGCACGTCCTGCGCGCCCTCATGACCCGCTCGGGGGCCGACCCCGCAGCCGTGGACGACGTGGTCTTCGGCTGCGTCGACGCGCTCGGCCCCCAGGCCGGGGACATCGCCCGCACCAGCTGGCTGGCGGCCGGTCTGCCCGAAGAGGTCCCCGGTGTCACCGTCGACCGCCAGTGCGGTTCCTCCCAGCAGGCGGTCCACTTCGCGGCCCAGGCGGTGATGTCGGGCACCTCCGACCTGGTCGTCGCCGGCGGCGTGCAGAACATGTCGCAGATCCCCATCGGTGCTGCCACCCGCATCGCCCCGGAGCAGTTCGGCCTCACCGACGGCCCCTTCCACGGCTCGCGGGGCTGGCTGGACCGCTACGGGGACCAGGAGGTCAGCCAGTTCCGGGGCGCGGAGCTCATCGCCCGTGACTGGGACCTGTCCAGGGAGGAGATGGAGCGCTTCGGGTACGAGTCGCACCAGAGGGCCCTGCGCGCCATCGATGCCGGTCACTTCACCAAGGAGATCGAGCCCTACGGCGACGTCACCACCGACGAGGGGCCGCGACGCGGCAGCACCCTGGAGAAGATGGCCGAACTGAAGCCCCTCGTCGAGGGCGGACGGCTCACCGCGGCCGTGTCGTCCCAGATCTCCGACGGCGCCGCCGCCCTGCTCATCGCCTCCGAGCAGGCCGTGGCCGAGCACGGTCTCACCCCGCGGGCCCGGATCCGCCACATCTCGGCACGCGGGGAGGACCCGATCCGGATGCTGTCCGCGCCCATCCCGGCCACCGCCCACGCGCTGAAGAAGACCGGCATGCGGATCGAGGACATCGACGCGGTCGAGATCAACGAGGCCTTCGCTTCGGTGGTGCTCGCCTGGCTGCGGGAGACCGGCGCCGACCCGGCACGGGTGAACCCCAACGGCGGTGCCATCGCGCTCGGCCACCCCCTCGGAGCGACCGGTGCGCGGCTCATGACCAGCCTGCTCGGTGAGCTGGAGCGCACCGGCGGCCGCTACGGCCTGCAGACCATGTGCGAGGGCGGCGGCCAGGCCAACGTCACCATCGTCGAACGCCTCTGATCCCCTGACCGCCGGCCCCGGAGCAGGGAGGCCCCCTTCGGGGGAGGGCGCCTCCCCGGCCCGACGGGCCCAAGGGCCCCGGTCAGCCGCGGACCAGGGAGCAGAGCGTCTTCTCCGCCTCGGCCACGATGCCGTCGATCAGCTCGGCGCAGCTCGGCAGGTCGTCGACGACCCCGGCCACCTGCCCCGACGCCATCACACCCGCGTCCGTGCGCCCGTCCACCAGCGCGGACTTCAACAGCATCGGTGTGTTGGCCGCCATCAGGACCTGCGACCAGCTGAGCCCACCGGAACGCCGCATCGCGACACCGTCCCGGAGCATCGAAGTCCAGGACATCCCCGACACCTTCCGGAACGCCGCTGCGCTGCCCAGCGCGCGCAGCAGCCGCCTACCCCGGCCCGAGCGCTCCAGGCCGTCCACCAGCCCGGTACGCAGCACCCGGTGCGGCAACCCGTCCACCTGCCGGGTCACCACCGTGTCCCCGGTCTCCAGGTAGACCTGCTTGACCTCGTCCGGGACCGCGCTGTCGGAGGTGAGCAGGAACCGGGTCCCCATCGCCATCCCCGCCGCCCCGTAGGCGAGCGCGGCCACCAGCCCTCGGCCGTCGAAGAACCCGCCGGCCGCGACCACCGGGATGTCGACGGCGTCCACGACCTGGGGGAGGAGCAGGGTGGTGGCGACCGAGCCGGTGTGGTCGCCGCCCTCACCTCCCTGCACGAGCACGGCGTCCGCGCCCCACGACGCGACCTTCTCGGCGTGGCGCCGGGCCCCGACCGACGGGATGACCACCACCCCGGCGTCCTTCAGCCTGCCGATGAGCTCCGGCCTGGGCGCGAGCGCGAAGGACGCCACCCGCACCCTCTCCCGGATGATCAGGTCGACGCGCTCCTCCGCGTCGCCGGCGTCCGCGCGCAGGTTCACCCCGAAGGGCTGGTCGGTGCGCTCGTGCACCTCGCGGACGGCCTCGGTGAGCTGCTCCACCGTCATGGTCGCCGAGGCCAGGATGCCCAGCCCTCCGGCGTTGGCCGTCGCCGAGACCAGCCGGGGCCCCGCCACCCAGCCCATGCCGGTCTGCACGATCGGGTACCGGCACCCCACCAGTTCGGTGAGGGGTGTGCTCAGCGCGGACGAGGTCATGCGGGGACCTCCCGGTCGCGCAGGCCGCCCGGGTCGAGGACGTCGCGCAGGACGCGCAGCTCCTCGTCGGAGGGTGTCCGGGTGACCGTGGCACCGCCCGCGGGGGCGGCGAGGTCGAAGCCGGTGCTGTCCCGGACCTCCTCCTCGGTGACACCGGGGTGGGTGGAGACCAGCCGTACCGTCCCCTCGGGGCCGCCGAAGTCCAGCACCGCCAGGTTGGTGACGATCCGGCGCAGGTCGTGGGCGTGCTCGGTGCCGACCCCGCTGACCATGTCGACCTCGTCGACGAAGACCCGCCGGGAGTGCTTGGGGATCCAGTAGCTGGTGGGGTTGCGGAGGGTGTTGCCGGGTGCCCCGCGCGCGCCGAGCAGCTGGGATTTCGGCTTCTCCCAGTCACCGACGCAGGAGATGTTGCTGCGGCCGCGGCGGTCCAGCTGCGAGGCGCCCATCATGACGTGGCGGCGGCCGTGCAGGACGAGCCACAGGTGGTCCCGGAAGGGCAGCCACCCCTCGGCCTCGCCGCTGTCGGGGTCCGCGGTGCGTCCCAGCGGCAGCGTGTCCCGGCTGACGAGCGGCCCTCCGTCCGTGGTGAGCAGGTCCGGTTCGAAGGTGAGCCGGGCCAGTCTGGCCCCGAGGACCGAGCAGGTACCCATGGCGGCGGCGAGGGTCTCTCCGTCGCCGCGCCAGGCGTCCGCGCAGGCGGTCACGCACACTTCGGCTCGCGTCGTCGTCATCGGTTGACCTCCCGCTGGTAGGTGGGCTCGTCGGCGTCCAGGTAGCGCGCACGGAACTCCTGCCAGAGCTCCGGGTCGCGGGTGGCCTCGGCGTAGCGCTTCTGGAAGGCCTCGTCCCGCCCGTAGTCGGGCTCGCACGTGGTGAAGTGCGCGCCGTGGGGGGTCTCCGCGACCCCGGTGACCATCGACCGGCTGACCAGCAGGGACTGGACCGGCCCGGTGAAGGAGTCCACCAGTTGCTCGCAGGACACGTACGAGCTCTCCGCCGCCTTCACGAAGAGGTCGTCCATGTAGGGGTCGGGGCCGAGGTACTGCCCGTTCCCGCGCCGGTCGGCCCGGTTCATGTGCACGAGCGCCGCGTCGAGGCGGAGCGCCGGCATCGCTACCAGCTCCTCGCCGTCCGGTGCGGCGGCGGGGTAGGGGGAGCGGACGGTGCGCAGCCCGGGGTTGACGCGGAGTACGTCGGAACCGCGGCCCACGGGCGTGGGCAGGAACGGCAGCCGGTGCGCTGCGGCGAGCAGGCCGAACATGAACATGCCCTCGTCGTACTCGGTGAACTCGATCCCGCCGCTCTGGCGGGCGGAGCGGAAGAAGGGCTCCAAGGGCACCGAGTCCATGGTGACGAAGGGGGCGACCACGCGCCGCACCTTGCCGTAGGCGCACAACAGGCCCACGTCCGGGCCTCCGTAGGAGACCACGGTGAGGTCGCGCAGGGAGGAGCGGCAGATCGCGCGGACCAGCGCCATCGGTTTGCGGCGCGAGCCCCAGCCGCCGATACCGATCGTCATGCCGTCGCTCAGCGATCCGGCGATCTCGTCGGGTGTCTTCACCTTGTCCATCGTGGCCTCGCTCATCGTGTCTCCGATCCGGCGAACGCGTCGCGGTGCCGGTCCCCGGCGCCGGTCAGGTTGAGTTCGAAGGTGAACCCCTGCTCGAACCGGTAGCTGCGCTTGACGTCGACCGGGTCGATGCCGTTCAGGGACTCCTTGGTGCGCCGGATGACGTGGGGGTCCTTCTCCGCGATGCGGTCCGCGACCTCCAGGGCCGCGTCGCGGAGGTCGTCGCTCGGGACCACGGACAGCACCGAACCGAAGGCGTGCAGCTCGGCGGCGGTCGCCTCGCGGCAGGTGTAGACCATGGCGCGCATCAGGTGCTGGGGGACGAGCCGGGCCAGGTGGGTGGCGGCACCGAGGGCGCCGCGGTCCACCTCGGGCAGGCCGAAACGCGCGTCGTCCGCGGCGATCACGACGTCCGCGTTGCCGACCAGTCCGATACCTCCGCCGAGGCAGAAGCCCTGGACGGCGGCGACCACGGGGACCTCGCAGTCGTAGACGGCCCCGAAGGCCGCGTAGCAGCCCCGGTTGGCGCCGACGAGGGCGTCGAAGCCGGAGGTGCGCTGCATTTCCTTGATGTCGACCCCGGCGTTGAAGCCGCGGCCCTCCGCACGGAGGAGGACGGCGCGGGTCGCGGGGTCACCGCCGGCGGCTGTGAGTTCGTCGGCGAGGTCGTACCACCCGCGTACCGTCAGCGCGTTCACCGGCGGGGCGTCGACCACGATCTCGACGACCCCGTTCGGATGCCTTGTGGAGGAGATACTCATGCACTTCCTTCCCACCAAACGTTTGTTAGAATTTGATGCTACCAGCAGCCGAGGGAAGGGGACATGCCGGTGGAGCTGTAGGTCGGATCCGCTTTCCGCGCCGGCCGACTCAGGCCAGGAACCCCCTGATCAGCGCCTCGCTGCCCTCCAGGTGTTCGCGCACCGCGCGCCGCGCGCCCTCGGGGTCGTGCTCCCGGATCGCCCGGACCAGCTCCAGGTGCTGGGTGTTGCTGTGCTCCAGGTTCCTGACCAGCATGGGCATGGCATCCAGCAGGTCGTTGACGCGCATGCGCACCTCGGTGAGCGCGCGGGTCAGGGAGGCCGAACCGGTGAGTTCGGCGAGCGTCAGGTGCAGGACCGTGTCCGGGCGCCGGTAGTCCTCTACCTCGGCACCCTCCACCGCTGCCAGCCGTTCGGCGAGCAGCTCCTCCTGGGCGGGGGTGAGCCCGGTCTCGGCGAGCAGCACGGCGGCGCCGGTCTCCAGGGCCCGCCGGTGGGTGAACAGGTCGTCCGGGTCCGTGCCGCTGTCGCGGAGCACCCGCTGGGCCTCGCTCCGGCTCGGTTTCGGGCGCACGTACGTGACGAAGGTGCCGCCGAAGCGGCCGCGCCTCGACTCCACGTACCCGGCCTCCTGGAGGGCGCGCAGCGCGTCACGCAGGATGATCCGGCTGACTCCGAGCCGCGCGGCGAGCTCCCGCTCCGCGGGGAAGCGCTCCCCGTGTCCGACCACGCCCAGCCTGATCGCCGACAGCAGCCGCTCCACCGTCTCCTCGAACGGGTTGACGGTCCGGACCGTGCGGAACACGGCCTCGGTGGCCGCCCCGGACACCCCGTCGGTTGAAAGGTCCACGCTCGTTCCTTATTGCTGCTGTGATGGGTGGAAATTTTCCGTGTTCCGGGTATACCACCCCATTGACACGCCCGGTCGCCCCTGATTGCATGTTCCACCATTGGTCTGAACTCGAACCATACTCCCATGCGCCGCGGCGCGGACAAGGAGCCCCAGGTGCGGACGAACGACAGTCTCCCCCCACTGTCGCTGGACCAGCTCAGGATCGAGGCCGCCTCAGGCGAGGTGGACACCGTCCTGGTCGCCTTCACCGACATGCAGGGACGTCTCCAAGGCAAGCGGCTCTCCGCCCGCTTCTTCCTGGAGGACGCACTGGACCACGGAACCGAGGGCTGCAACTACCTGCTCGCCGTCGACGTGGACATGAACACCGTCGACGGCTACGCCATGTCGTCCTGGGAGACCGGATACGGCGACTTCGTGATGGTCCCCGACCTGAGCACCCTGCGGCGCACCCCCTGGGCCGAGGGCGCCGTCATGGTCACCGCCGACCTCGCCTGGCACGACGGCACCCCCGTCGCGGCCTCGCCCCGCCAGGTCCTGGACCACCAGCGCCGACGCCTGGCCGAACGCGGCTGGCAGGCCCACTCGGGCACCGAACTCGAGTTCATCGTCTACCGGGACTCCTACGAGCAGGCCTGGAGCAAGGCCTACCGGGACCTCACCCCCGCCAACCAGTACAACGTCGACTACTCGGTCCTGGGCGGCGCCCGCGTCGAACCCCTCCTGCGCCGCGTCCGCAACGAGATGACCGGCGCCGGACTCTACGTGGAGTCGGCCAAGGGCGAGTGCAACCTCGGCCAGCACGAGATCACCTTCCGCTTCGACGAGGTCCAGCGCACCTGCGACCAGCACAGCGTCTACAAGAACGGGGCCAAGGAGATCGCCGCGCAGGAGGGTATGGCGCTCACCTTCATGGCCAAGCCCAACGAGCGCGAGGGCAGCTCCTGCCACATCCACCTGTCCCTGCGCGACGAGGACGGAACCCCGGTCCTGGCCGACGCGGAGGCCGCTTCGGAGGCCGGCCTCTCCGAGACCGGACGCCACTTCCTCGGCGGCCAGCTCGCCGCACTGCGCGAGTTCACCCTGATGTTCGCGCCCAACATCAACTCCTACAAGCGCTACGTCCCGGACAGCTTCGCGCCCACCGCCGTCGCCTGGGGCGTGGACAACCGCACCTGCGCCCTGCGCCTGGTCGGCCACGGCCCGTCCCTGCGGGTGGAGAACCGGGTCCCCGGCGGCGACGTCAACCCCTACCTGGCCAGCGCCGCGATGATCGCGGCCGGGCTCCACGGGGTCGAGCACGCCATCGAACCCGGCGAACCCCTCACCGGCAACGCCTACGCCTCGGACCTGCGCAGCGTCCCCACCACCCTGCGCGAGGCCCTGGGCCTGTGGGAGGGCAGCGCACTCGCCCGCGAGGCCTTCGGCAAGGAGGTCGTCGCCCACTACGCCAACCACGCCCGGGTCGAGCTGGCCGCCTTCGACGCGGCCGTCACCGACTGGGAGCTGTTCCGGGGCTTCGAACGGCTGTAGCCGATCCTCCTCCGGGAGGCGGGGACGGGGCAGTGGAGGCAGACGAAGCAGTGGAGGCAGCGGCATCAGGGAGGGAAACCCAGTGAACACCAGCGACAGCACACCGGCCGGACAGCGCGAGCAGAAAGTGGTCGACCCGGCCACCGAGGAGGTCATCGCCACCGTCCCGCTCGCCTCCGCGGCCGAGACCGACGCCGCCGTCGCCCGCGCCGCTGCTGCCTTCCCCGCCTGGCGGGACACCCCGCCCGGTGAACGCGCCCGGCTCCTGCGCGCCGTCGCCGACCGCGTCGCGGCCCACGGCGAGGAACTCGCCCGCCTGGAGGTACGCAACGCCGGGCACCCGATCGGGCAGGCGCGCTGGGAGGCGGGCAACGTCTCCGACGTGTTCGCGTACTTCGCCGGTGCGCCGGAGCGCGCCGCGGGACGCCAGATCCCCGTCCCCGGGGGCTGGAGCGTCACCTTCGCCGAACCCCTCGGGGTGGTCGGCGTCATCGTCCCCTGGAACTTCCCCATGCCGGTCCTGTCCTGGGGCACGGCACCCGCCTTGGCCGCGGGCAACACCGTCGTGGTCAAACCCGCCGAACTCACCCCGCTCACCGCGCTGCGCATCGGCGAACTCGCCCGGGAAGCGGGCCTGCCCGACGGGGTCCTGCAGATCCTCCCCGGCGCTGGACCGGTGACCGGGGACCGCCTGGTGCGCCACCCCGACGTCGCCAAGACCGTCTTCACCGGCTCCACCCGGGTCGGCAAGGGGATCATGGCGGCCGCCGCCGAGGACCTCACCCGCGTGACCCTCGAACTCGGCGGCAAGAGCCCCAACATCGTCTTCGCCGACGCCGACCTTGAGCGGGCCGCGGCCGCCGCGCCCATGGCCGCCTTCGACAACGCCGGACAGGACTGCTGCGCCCGCTCCCGCCTGCTCGTCCAAGCCGACGTGTACGAACGCTTCCTGGAACTCCTCCGCCCGGCCGTGGAAGGGGTCGCGGTCGGCGACCCCGGAGACCCGGACACCGCTGTGGGCCCGCTGATCAGCGCCGCCCAGCGCGACCGCGTCGCCGCCTACGTCGACGGCGCCGAGACCGCCTTCCAAGGGAGCGCGCCCCAAGGTCCCGGGTACTGGTTCCCGCCCACCGTGCTCACCACCCGCGACCCCGCCGAACCCGCCTTCCGGGAGGAGATCTTCGGCCCCGTCCTGTCCGTACTGCCCTTCGACACCGAGGAGGACGCGGTACGCATCGCCAACGACACCGAGTTCGGGCTGGCCGGGTCGGTGTGGACCCGCGACATCGGCCGCGCCCTGCGGGTTTCCCGCGCGGTCCGGGCCGGGAACCTCTCGGTCAACTCGCACGCGGCGGTGCGGTACTGGACGCCCTTCGGCGGGATGGGCCAGTCCGGCATCGGCCGCGAGCTGGGCCCCGACGCCCTGGACGCGTTCACCGACACCAAGACCGTCTTCCTCGCCGACGACACCTGATCAGGAGACCGCCATGAACCGATTCGAGCACCGTGTCGCCGTCGTCACCGGCGCGGCGGGCGGCATCGGCCGCGCCACCGCGCACCGGCTCTCCGAAGAGGGCGCGACCGTCGTCGCCGTCGACCTGGACGAGGAGGGCGGCAAACGCGTGGCCGAGGAGACCGGTGGAGGTTTCATCCGGGCCGACGTCACCGACGAGGCCGCGGTGGAGGCCCTGTTCTCCCAGGTCCGCGACGAGTACGACAGCGTGGACGTGGCCTTCAACAACGCCGGGATCTCACCGCCCGACGACGACTCCATCCTCACCACCGGGATCGACGCCTGGAAGCGCGTCCAGGAAGTCAACCTCACCTCCGTCTACCTGTGCTGCAAGTACGCCCTGCCCCACATGCGCGAGCGGGGCAAGGGGGCGATCGTCAACACGGCGTCGTTCGTCGCCACGATGGGAGCGGCCACCTCCCAGGTGTCCTACACCGCCAGCAAGGGCGGTGTGCTCGCGCTCAGCCGCGAGCTGGGCGTGCAGTTCGCCAAGGAGGGGATCCGCGTCAACGCGCTCTCCCCGGGTCCGGTGAACACGCCCCTGCTGCAGGAGCTGTTCGCCAAGGATCCCGAACTCGCCTCCCGCCGCCTGGTCCACGTCCCGCTGGGCCGCTTCGCCGAGGCGACCGAGATCGCCGCTGCCGTCGCCTTCCTGGCCAGCGACGACGCCTCGTTCATCACCGCGTCCAACTTCCTGGTCGACGGCGGGATCTCCGGCGCCTACGTCACCCCGCTCTAGGGAACGGCCACACCGCATCCGCCACCACCGAGCCCGCACCGCTGGAAGGGGAGGGACCCGTGCCGCCCGTCGTCGGGATCACCGCCTACGCCGAACACGCCCGCTGGGGCGAGGCCTGGGAGCTGCCCGCCACCCTGCTGCCACAGCACTACGTCGACTCCGTGGCCGCCGCGGGGGCGATCCCCCTCCTGCTGCCGCCCGTGGCCGGGATCGCCGGGGTGGTGGACCGCCTGGACGGGCTGCTGCTGGCCGGGGGCGGCGACATCGACCCCGGCCGCTACGGCGCACCGACCGGCGCACACACCGCCGGGGTGCAGGCGGGCCGCGACACCGCCGAAGTGGACCTGCTCTCCGGGGCACTGGCCCGCGGCCTGCCGGTCCTCGGGATCTGCCGGGGCATGCAGCTGCTCAACGTGTGCCGGGGCGGCACCCTGCACCAGCACGTACCCGACGTGGTGGGCAACACCGAGCACCGCCAGCGGACGGGGGTGTTCGACCCCCACCCGGTCACCGTCGCCGAACACTCCCGCACCGCACAGGTACTGGGCCGCACCATGCTCGACGTGCCCACCTACCACCACCAGTCCGTCGCCGACCTGGGCCGGAACGTGTCCGCGACCGCCTGGGCCGACGACGGGACGGTGGAGGCGCTGGAGTACACGGACGTGTTCAACGTGCTCGGTGTGCAGTGGCACCCCGAGATGGGCACCGACCCCAGCCTCTTCGCTTGGCTCACCGAACGCTCCGCCGCACCCTGATGACCGGATACCGTCTGTTCCCGATCAACTAGAGGTTCTGGGAGTCGGTATGAATCGTGCAGAAGCTTCGCTTTCCTCTGGTGGTCCGCCTACTCCTGCCCGCTGGCGGATAACGACCGCGTCCGTCCTCATGTGGCTGGCCAGCGCGAGTGCCCTGGCCGCAGCGGCCAGTGGACTGCCGGAGGTCATGGAGGCCGGTCCCGATCGGCTCATGGCCGAGACCTGGCGGCTGTACGGGTTCCTGGTCTTCGCCGCCCTCTTCGCCCTGCTGGCGCTGCGGCCGCTGGCCTACGCCTGGGTGTGGGAGATCGTCATCCTGAACAAACTCCTGCTGGCCGTGACCGCGACCGGGTTCGCCATGGGCTGGTTCGGCCCGGGACAGGTGGCCGACGCGGGTGCGGCCGCGATCGCCGACAGCGCCCTCGTCGTGGTCGTCGGCGCCGCCTATGTCCTGTGCCGCGGCTGGCGGGCGCGGGCCGGGCAACCGAGGGCCGCGGACACCCCGCCGGCCTGAGTGCCCCGAGAGATCCCTGGCCCCGGTGCGTAGCCGGCCACCGACCCCCTGCTAGGTTCTGCGGCGGCGCAGCGCACACGACGGTTGGGGGAGAGCCCGGTGACGGGGGAGAGGCAGCACGGACGGCTGCGGAACGTGTTCGTGTGGTCGGGCGCCGGGCTGCTGGCCGGTGCCCTTCTCTGGGCCGCGGTGGTGGTCACCGCCAACGACGGGAGAGTGCTCGAGGAACTCGGCGGCTGGTGGGCCGTCTCTGCCCTCATCGCCCTCCTCGTCCTCGTGTTCGGTGTGGGCTGGGACCGCGGCACGGAGCGCAACACCGTCCCGTTCGTGTTCTGGATGTGCCCGGCGATCGGGACCGGGCTGCTCATGACCTGGTTCGCGTTCCCGCGGGACTCGTTCGAGGCCACCACGGACGGTCCTTGGTCGTTCGATCCCTCGCCGACCGCCGTGCAGCTGTGGCTGGTGGTCTGCGCGATCGCCCTCGGCTGCCTCCTCATGCTGGCCGGGTGGGGCAGGGCCGACCCCCGGCCGTTCCGCCGGACCATGCCCTTCCTCGGCGCGGGTGCGTTGGCAGTGGCACTGGCCGGTGCCATGGTCGCCCAGTTCCTCGTTCCCCTGGTACCGCACCGGGAGGCAGACCGGGCGGGCGAGCCCGAACCGGTCCCTGCTGAGGTGTCGGACTTCGGATGGACCTGGCGGCCGCCGATGGACACCGAGATCGTCGAAGTACACCCGGGCACCCACGGACCGCTCGTGCTGCTCCGCAACGGTGTCGTGGCCCTGGACGGATCGGACGGCACCGAAGTCTGGTCCTACCGGCGCCCCTACGACAGTGTCAACGACGTGTGGCGGGAGGGCGGCCGCGTCCATGTGAGGTACCGGGTCGGGACCGACGACGATGACGGCGGCGAGAGCCAGGAGCACTTCGAGACAGCGGAACTGGACGCTGCGACCGGTGAGCTGGCCGAAGAGGCCTCCGACGCGCTGCCACCGCCGCCCAGCTGGGTGGACGAATACGGCAGGGAGCAGGTGGACGAGGCGCTGTCACTGCCCGAGAACTGCGTGGTTGCGCGCACCGCCGGCTACGGATACCGCCTGGTCGGAGTCGTCGGCTGCGTCGACGAGGAGTTCACCGAGCCGGCGGTCGAGGCCGGGGACCCCTTCGGCTGGGAAGGGGCCGGTGTGGAGGCCATGATCGTGGCGGTGGACCCCGAGGAGGAGAGCGAACTCTGGCGCACGGAGTGGTCGGTCCCGGCCCCGGCCAGGGCTCCCCGCCTCACCGAGGCCCCGGCGGATACCGCCGATCCTCCGATCATCGTGGAACGCGGCCCCGAAGAACGGACCGTGGTGCTCGACCCCGACAACGGGAGCGAGCTCGTGGCTCTCCCCGAGGGCCTGGAAGAGAGCGAGGACCACATCGGCCTCGCCCACGCCGACGAGACCGGGACCGTTGTCGCGGTCGACACCGACGACCTCCAGACCACGTTCCACCGGGCCGACGCCTCAGGAGAGATCACCGACACGGCCGTGGTGGAGGAGGCCTTCCTGCACGACACCGTCGGCAGCCGCGGCATCGCGCTACTCGACGGCGCCCTGGTCGTCGCCAGGACCTACGGCCATGGGGAGGAGATCCAGGTTGCGGTGTTGGTCGCCCCCTTCGGCGAGACCTCCCAATGGAACGAGGAGTCCGTGTTCCAACCGGAGGCGCGGAGTACCGACGGCGCCTTGGCGGTCCCGGGCTCGCTCGTGGTCACCATGGAGGACGACGACTCCCAGATCCTGGCCGGGCTCGTGCCGTGAACCCATGCCTCCATGGCTTTTCGCGGTGGCCTCGGATTTCATGCTGGCAAGCGAAGCCCACCTGTTTGCACGAAACACCCGATTCAAGCAGAACCCGCTATTCGGATCCATGCCTAGCTGGCCGCACTGAAAACGCAAAACTAAGAACGAGGAACTAAAACGGTTTTGCGGGGTAGTCTCTATGGTTTGGGTTCCCTCCTTTCCCGCCGCCCGATTGTGGCCGTCTCCGCTGCGCGCGTCAAGGTCGTCGCCATCGAGCGCTTCGCGCGTCATTGGCGCTCCACCTTGACACGCTTCGCTGCGACGGCGGGTTGGCGTCTATGGGAAAGAGGGGCCGGGTGGTTGAGGTCAAAGCCATTTCGGGCTTCGCCCGAAAACTGATTCTGTCGGCCTGGCGGCCGATGCCTGCCCCTGCGCCGGAGCGTTGACGCCTGGCGGTGTCGCGGCTGGTCATGCTCTGCTGCGAACGCCGAACAGCGTGGCCTGCGGCCGGGTGGGCCATTCCGCCGGAGCGGTGACGGGTCGGGTGTCGCGGCCGGTCAATGCTGGAGGCGAAAACCCCAATGATCTTGCCCCTGTCTCCACCCTCGACCATCGAGAGTGGAGACAGGGGCAAGATCATTCCCGCCCTGGCGTGCATATGTCCGCTTTGCCTGGGAATGCGCAAGGGGGGTGTTCGCTCCTTTCCTGGAAAGCTTCTCCTTGGGAAACAGAAAGGCGGGCTAGAGTGGCCGGGTAAGTGTTTTATCACTCCCAGGATAGGTCATTTCCGGAGTGTTATTGATATCCTTGAACCATGACTTCTTCTTTCGGGCAGTGCGGGAACACGGCGGGCAATACCCCCGCCGCGACCGCCATGAGTGCTGCCCGGAAGAACATCGCTTCGGAAATGGGCGAGGTGCCCCCGGCCGGTGCGGCCGGTGAGGTCCTGGACGTGATCTCGCAGGTGTGCGACGACATGGAGCAGGCCCAGCTCGCGATGCTGCTGCGTCTGGCCCAACTGGAGGCGGCCGGCACGTTGTTGGAGGCGGGTGGGCAGAGCTCGGTGCAGAACTGGCTGATCCACTCGGTGGGGATGGTCCCCGGTGAGGCCAACGGGCGCGCCGAGCTGGCCAGGCGCCTGTTCGCCCTGGAGCTTCCCGCCACCCGCCAGGGCTTGGACTCTGGGTTGTTGTCGATCGGGGAGGCGGTGGCGGTGTGCCGGGCCGCTGAGAGGGCGGTGGGGGCGCGCAACACCGGCCGCCACCCCGACGCCGGGGAGTTTCGGCGGATGATGGAGGCCGGGATCGTGGCTGCTAAGGCTAAGGAGCCGGCGATGTCGACCTCCCACATCGCCCGGCTGGGTCGGGAGCTGTTGGCCCAGTACAACCCCGCTGTGGTGGAAGAGCAGTACCAGGCTGCCTTCGATGCGCGTGGTGCGCGCCTGGTGCGTACCTTTGATGCGACCTTCATGGTCGAGCTGTGGGGTCCGAG